>NZ_JBPDVG010000008.1:0-126085 GCF_051851525.1 Lonepinella sp. BR2357
TTCGCCATTTAAAGTGGTACGCGAGCTGGGTTTAGAACGTCGTGAGACAGTTCGGTCCCTATCTGCCGTGGGCGTTGGAGAATTGGTTGGGGCTGCTCCTAGTACGAGAGGACCGGAGTGGACGCATCCCTGGTGTTCCAGTTGTTTCGCCAGAAGCATTGCTGGGTAGCTACATGCGGGAGAGATAAGTGCTGAAAGCATCTAAGCACGAAACTTGCCAAGAGATGAGTTCTCCCAATCTTAGAGATTGTAAGGGTTGTTTAAGACTAAGACGTAGATAGGCTGGGTGTATAAGCGGTGCGAGCCGTTGAGCTAACCAGTACTAATTGCCCGAGAGGCTTAACTATACAACGCTCAAGTGCTTTTGGGTGAAGTAAGTAAAACTAAATCAAAATTAAATAAACTAAAAAATCAGAAAAAAAGAGAATCGAACAGACAGCTTGTTTTTAAATTTGAAGAATAGAATAAAAGAAAGTCATCAAAGGAATAATCCTGATGGTCATAATGCAGTAGCCCCACCTGAACCCATGCCGAACTCAGAAGTGAAATGCTGTGATGCCGATGGTAGTGTTGGGCTTCCCAATGTGAGAGTAGGTCGCCATCAGGGCTTTATTTGTTTAATTCATTTTTATTGAGTGAATTAAACAAATAAAAATTTTTTGGCAGCCATAGTGCAGTAGTTCCACCTGATCCCATGCCGAACTCAGAAGTGAAATGCTGTAACGCCGATGGTAGTGTTGGGTTTCCCAATGTGAGAGTAGGTCACTGCCAATTACCTTATTTGCGGAGTGGTAGTTCAGCTGGTTAGAATACCTGCCTGTCACGCAGGGGGTCGCGGGTTCGATTCCCGTCCATTCCGCCAACTTTTTTAGCCGATTTAATTGGCTTTCTCTTTACAGGGGCGTAGTTCAATTGGTAGAGCGTCGGTCTCCAAAACCGAATGCTGGGAGTTCGAGCCTCTCCGCCCCTGCCATTATTTCCTATTTTATTTCAAATAGTTACGAACTTATTTTTGTTTTTTGATTTCTCCTTTTTATCCTTACTGTGTCCAAATTGTGACCTTTTCGGTAAATTTCAGCAGGTGATCTGCATTTAAATGGGCGTATTTCTGCACCATTTCTAACGTCTCCCAACCGCCTAATTCCTTGAGTGTATAAAGTGGTGTGCCTGCCTGTGCGTGCCAACTTGCCCAAGTGTGGCGTAAATCGTGAAAGCGAAAGTTTTTAATATTTGCCCTTTCCATGGCACGGTGAAAATCATTCCAACTAACCGCATCAATCTGTTTATCACTGTGACGATGAAAAACAAATTTTCGCTTGTCGTGATGTTCACGTTTTCGCAACAGCTCCACCGCTTGCTGATTAAGTGGCAACGCCCTAGCCCGTCCTGATTTCGCTACGTCATTACTCACAATGGCAATGTGTCGTTCAAAATCCACTTTATCCCACGTCATTGACAAAATTTCTCGCATCCTTGCCCCTGTCAATAACGCAAAACTGCACACATCTTTCATCCAATCAAGCTGTAAATTATCCAACAGATTTCTCGCTTCCGCTTGGGTCAACCAACGCACCCGAACTTTAGGCTCTTTATTCCGCATCACATAAGGAATCCGATCAACCCAACCACGCCGATGTGCAATGGCGAACATTCGCAAAATTGCCGTACGGTAGCGGTTTTTGGTACTCGCACTTAAGGTCTCTTGCGTACGTTTTGAAATAGACGGCATGTTATCTTCGATTTCTTCGCCCGTAATACTCCGCATTGCCCGCCCTTTAAAAATGGTTTCCCAATAGGCCCCTAGAAATCGCTTGCTTACTGGGTCTTTTTGTTGCTCCCCCTCTTGTAGAAAAAGTTGTAACGCATCATCAAATAACCGCTCAGATTTTTGAGTTAGAATTTGGCTTTCTAACACATCCACCTTTAATTTATCGTGTATCTGTTGAGCTTGTTTACGATTGCTTGTTCCTGCCGTTCGCCTTATTCGTTCCCCACTGGGCGTGCGAACGTCCACCCAGTAGATATTGCCCCTTTTGTAGATTGACATATACCACCTCGCCTTGCCAACCTAACCAATCAGGGAACATTATTTTGTTTTTTCCGATCTTTTTCAAGAATAGAAAGGGCTTTTTCTGATAGTTCTTCCATATTTCCCCATCAGGTTATTATCTAGTACGTGGACAATAATCAAATGAAATATCAAAGGTAGAAAAATTATCTTCAATAAACTCATCAAAAATACCTTTCCATCTCAAAGCTAATTTTTCATTATTTTGAAACTCGTCCCAATCCAATAAATCGTAGTCAAAACAATAGTTAAGAAAAATCTCAAACACTTCATCGTAGCTGATAATCTTTTGGGGTTCGTTTTCTTCACCAAGGATAACGAATATATCAAAAATATCGTTAAACAAAAGATCTCGGTTATACCCACAATAAGCTCGCATAAAATCATTTTTTGCCATTCTTAAATGTGCTTTAATAATTCTTTTAGTCATAATAAATTTACCTTATAAAATTTAACTCAACACCACTTCCCGTCCATCCCAATAAATAGACATTCCGCCATAAATCCCCAATTTCTCACCCAAAATCAGGCGACAAATTCGGTAGTCCGTAATCCACCGTGACGAAATTTGCTTTAATTTTAGCCAGAATTGAATCAATTCCACTTCGTTACGGTGTTCATTCATAAATTGCACCACGTCCCTAACTTTCTCTCGCCCTTGCGGTCGGTTACAGTTACTGACACAAGTCCTAGGGGCGACAAAGTCGCCCATTTCAACGGCTTGAACCCCGATTTCATCGGGTTTCTGTGCCGTTTTGGCTTTACGTTTTATCGCCCATTGTTTCAATCGGGTTTTGACCCAATCCAAACAACGGCTTAACCGCACCCCGTCAATTTTTTGACGGCTTTCGCCAAATTTATTCGGCTCGGTTTCCTGATAATGCAAACGTACTGCCTGATCTTTACGTTTCACCATGGCACCCCCTTGTCGTTTCAAATAGGACGCATAACAGCCCACGTCCGCACACACACGCAATTCTTCTAATTCATCATCGTTTAAATCTCCCTTTGTCAAACGGCGTAATTCACGCCATACGCCCACACTGGACACGCCGTAAAACTGAAACTGACGTATCCCCCAAAGACTCGCCCAAGCTCTCGCCCGTTTGGCATTGTCTTTTAATTTCATATTCGGATCTTCATCCGACACCTCGTCATCATCCGCAAAGCCGTCCACGTTTTTAGCAATATATTTCGCCACATACGCCGTAGCGGAGCCTTTTTCACGGTCGATTTCTTCCACTTTAAAACGGTGTTCTTTTGCCCCTCGTTCTGTGCCGTCCACTTCTAAGGCTTTTGCCCGAAAAATTTCAATCACCTCCGCTTTATCTTTGGCTTGCACATACATCAACAAATGCCAATGGGGCGTAGCGTCATGGTGCGGTTCGGCCACACGCATGCCATAAAAGCCAATGCCACGTTTGGCCAACAACGCACGCACCTTTTGCCATACGCCATTTAAATAAGCGTTGGTTTGTTTCGGACTGGTGCCGTACCATTTCGGGTTGTCTTGCCCATTAAATAAGGTAGCGTGATACCCACTCGGGGCCGTCAAGGTTAAAAATAACGCCTCATGTCCGCTTTCTTCCGCCCACTGTTCCACGCCGTTAAGCATGGTCATCATCAAATGACGCCGATTGGTCGGGTTGCTGTCGGATTTCATCACAATAGCCAACAGTTCTTGTTGCTCTGCGGGGTCCTCCACGTTCTCTAATATCATGGCTTTCAAAAAGTCATAATTTTTCTTTTGTTGCATTTTCCATTCACTTAATCCTTGCTTGGAGATATAACTACTAAATTGTTTACGCACTTCACCGCACGCAATCGCAATATGCTCAATCATCTGACGTTGTTTGCGTTTCATCAGCCGTAGCCAATGTCTTTCATCGCAAATCTTCGCCAGAATGACTTCAATGCTTTCCTGTTTCACTGAGCCACGGCGTTGAAAGCTGTCCCAATGTTTCAACGGAAAGCCAATAGACGCACAAGCACGGCCACATTCGGCATAAATTTCTAGCATTAAGCTGTCAATTTCACTGGGGCTAAAGGCTTGCTGTTTTGCCAACTGGTCATCAATAAAGGCCTGTTGCAATTTGGCAAAGGTGAGCGACAATTCATAGCTCATTAACGCCATTTTGTTTTCGGTCAACAGATAAAACGGCAAACTGCCTTTTGCTATTTCCCGATGCACATAGCGATTAAAGCGATTGTTCACCGCTTGCCAACAGTTTTCATCAGCCGTCCATTGCTCCACGGGGGCATCAGCGTTAAAAGTGCGGTTAAAATTCTCAAAGATTGCTTGGCCGTTTTCTTTTAGAAAGTCCCGAAAATCGGGCGACTTCTGCTCAAAGCTCAACAGCCAAGACAAATCCACCTTGTATTGTCGGAATACCTTTTTTAAACGCTTACCGACCACTTCACGAATCCAAGTATTCGCCAACCGCTCACCGCCTATCTCAACAGAACGGTATTTCTTTAAATACAGCTTGCGAAAATGCTCACGTAAGCGTTTTCTCGGCAAACTGTCTAACCAACGCTCCACATAGCCATAGCTATAAGGCACCGAGGCAAAAAGCTCTAACTGGCTTTCGGTACGAGCCGATTCAGGCGGTGTGTGGCACACCACATAAGGCGACTGTTGGCGAACCATGCCACGTTCCGCCTTTAACCGCTCATTCTCGTCCCGTTCCGCTTGCCAACTCATGTGCTTACAGTCCTGCTAAATATTCGTTGTGTTCTTGAAAATAGCCCTCTACTTGACGGATAAAGCGACTAATTTCAGCTTGAATTTGTGACAGCGAACGAAATTCGCCATCACTTAACGTGCGGTGCATTAATTCATTCAACGCCCCCGCAAAGGTATGTCGTGGACGACAAAATGCCACTAAAATTTTGTTTTTCTCGTCCGCATAATAGGTTTGAAAAAGCCCATTCTGGTTTTTCTCAATTTGGTAACAGCTACCATCATCTGTAAAAATTTTCATTTTTTGTTTCCTCTCTCGAATATACTTGTTAATAAAATCAATAAACCAATTAATGCCCACGCCATCAGGCAGAAAAACACCACAGAAAATAACGCTAGCCCCATTGGTTTATCCTTTTTAATTTTTGAATATTAATTTTCAAACTTCTTGCCACTGGGTAGAGTTTCAACTCCAGTAAGCTGTAACCCTCATGCCAAGCCACAAGGGCATCATCATATTTTCCTTGGCGAATAAAACGCTGAAAATCCGCTACCTTCGCCTCATAATCTCTTGCCAACACGCCATTGGCTTTGCTCAACATCCGCACCGCATTTTTTAAATACTGTATATACTCTGCATTAGTATTCTGTTTCATGTTCTGTTACCCATTGAAATTCTGCATTTCTTAACCCTTTAGGCATGCGCCCAAAAAACCTTTCTAACCAACGATAAAACCGCCTTAAATCTTCCCTATCCTCTTTGCTTAATTCGTGCCACTGCTTGGGCTTTCCGTTGTCATGGCAATAATCAATATTCATTTGCCCGCACCACCATTGCTTTTCTTTCGGGTGAAGTTGGTTGTAAAAATATTCCAACCGATAGCGACTGCCCGTCACCATCTCTCGCAAATCTTGCAAACGTTGCAAATCTTGTGCCAAATCACCCATAATGCCCCCGAGTTCTACGCTTTAAATAACCCAACCAACCGTTGCCACAAGCTCCGTTTCGGTTCAGTCACCACCGTCCGCAAGTCCATAATTTCTTCATCTAACACATCAAACAAATTGTCTAATTGCTCAATGCGTCTAAGTAGGTACGCATCTTCCTTTTGCTGTTCTTCCACCTGTTTTTTCAACGCCCAAAGGTCAATGTGTTGCTTGCTAAAGTGCGGTGAAATTTTCGTGTTTTTTCGTCTAATCATTGTGTATCTCTCCCTGTTGTGGTTGTTTTTTAAGCGAAAGCCTAAAAAAAGGTTGCAAAAATCCCACAGCCTAATTTTTTACGTTAAGCCGTGAATGTTTAAACAGTGTTTAAATTAAAAGGTTATGTGGGGATTTCTAACTGATTCGGGTCCGTTTCATCTAACGGCTTATTAATCCGCATAGCCTGATCTGAACGCTCATAACTGGCAATCTCCACCGCCACAATCTCCGTCATCACGTGCAGTTTGCACGCATGGCAATTATGGCAAAATAAAATCGTACTCGTGGAGTGCATGGTCATCCGCTCCGATGTCCGCACCGCCAAATTTTTAGAACCACATTTCGAACAACGAATATCAACTTGCGCCATATCATTTCACCTCAACACTTTGATTGTCGGTATCTTGTGGACAAATAGCAGCCGTTTTTACCAACGCATTAAAAGCCTCCACTTTGGCTTGCCAGTCGGCCTCGTGTTCTTGTAGTGATTCCTTATAGGCTTCAGCCCAAGCACGGGTGATCATCCAACTATATTTGGCAAACTCCACATTTAATGCCGCTCTGGCGATTTCAAATCCTTGATTTTCGGCGATCTCCAACAAATGCTCTGCTTTAATCAGTATATTCATCTTTCCCCGTAATGCTCGCACTTGCATAAATTCTTGCCCCCACTCAAGGGCTTGTACTTCAGCCAGTTCTTTGTGGAAATCTTTTTGTTGAGCCATTTTGCCCCCTTACTTTCTATCCAATTCATCTAACGCCTGACAAAGTTCGCTAGATGTCACCAAGCCATTTGTGGCTTTTTCAATGCGGTAGGCATATTTGGCGGAATATTCGCCACCGTTTAGCCATTTTCTTACTGCGGTATGGCTGACATCACAGGCTTTTGCAAGTTCTATTTGTGATCCGCATATCTCTACACCTTTCTGAATTATGTCATTCAAAATTGATCCCCTCCTTAACTTTGAACTCAATATAAAACAAAAGTTTCTTAAAATCAATCTTAAAGTATCAATTATTTTAAAAAAGTTGTAATTATTGATACTTTAAGATTGTTGATTTTAAGAAACTTTAGTTTTATATTGGTGAAAAATTGATACTTTAAGGAGGGATTATGGATACTTTAGCTCAAAGACTTAAATACTTATTAGATACTCAAGGCGTAAGTCAAAACGCCTTGGCTAAAATGATTGGGGTTACTCAGGCATCAATTGGAAAAATTATTAGGGGAGAAACCTTAGAACCTAAAAAAATTTTTGAAATTGCCACCGCACTTAATGCTGACCTAGAATGGCTAAAAACAGGGCAAGGCAACTACGAACCTGAACCGATTAGCCCTGTTTCCAGTGAGCCAGACGAAAACCACACCTACCGCATAGACCAGTTAGACGTGCAAGCGGCTGCCAATTTAGACGGCATGATTAACCCTGATTTCCCCGATATTATCCGTTCGATTTGGTTTTCTGATGACGGCGTGCGGAAAATGCTCAACCGCCATAATACGCAGGGCATAAGTATTATCCAAGTCCCCACCGACAGCATGGTCCCCACAATCTACCCAAAAGACTTGGTATTTATTGACACCAGAATTAAAACGTTCAGCACCGACGGCATTTATGTCTTTCTGCTCAACGACCGCCTCTATATCAAACGCCTACAAATGTTGCCAACCGGCGTCATTCAAGCCACCTCTGATAACAAAAACTATCAACCCTTTGAAATCACCGAAGAACTGTTTGACACAGCATTAATTGTCGGCAAGTTTATACAGGTGATGTCGATTGATATGCGGGATTTGTAGGGGTTGGAAAAGGTAATAACAAGTACATAATTATAGCTAGCCAGAAACTGGTAATATAATATTAAACGAATCAAAATAATAGTGAGAATATTATGGCAAAATTTCATATTGATTTAAATGTGCTAAACCATTTAGGTTTGAGCTTGTACTCAAATACTCCAGCAGTGTTAACAGAAATTGTTTCTAATGCTTGGGATGCGGATTCAACAGAAGTGCATATTAAGATAGATACAACTCACAATGATGAAAAGATCATTATTGAAGATAATGGACATGGAATGAATTTAGCTGATATTGAACAAAAATTCCTGAATGTTGGCTATGCTCGCAGAAGTGATGGTCGAGCTATCACTGAGAAAAAACGTAACGCAATGGGAAGAAAAGGTATTGGCAAACTTGCAATGTTTTCCTTAGCAGATGTTGTCGATGTTTATACAAAATCAAATGATGAAGATGTTGTTGCTCTCAGGGTAGATGTTTTGGAATTGAAAGAAGCAATCGAAAATAAACAAGAGTATGAAACACAAAATTTGGATGATACAAATACATTTAACCTAGAACATGGCACAAGAATTGTGTTATCAAAGATCCATAAAAATATCAAGAAAACCGTTCCTTATCTAAAAAAGCACCTTGCTCGTCGTTTTAGTATTATTGGAGAGTCTAATAATTTTAGAGTATTTTTAAATAATACTGAAATTACACTAGCTGATCGAGGTTATTACAATAAAATAGAGTTTTTATGGTCATTTGATGAACAGAATAATTATATTTCTGATTTGGTTGATGCTAAACATATAAGCCAGTTGGATAACTTCATAGAGTATCGCAATGAGAGATTTAAAGTGACAGGATTTATTGCCAGTGTAGAAAAACCGAATGATTTAAAAGATGGCGATGTTTCAAATAATGCAATTACTATTCTCGCTAATGGGCGTATTTTTCAAGAGAATATTTTGGATGAATTGGATAATGCCAAAATCTTTACCAGTTACTTAGTCGGGGAAATTAATGCGGATTTTTTAGATGATACACGCTTTGAAGATATGGCAATTTCATCTAGACAAGGATTAAGACAAAATGATGAACGTTATACTTGTTTAAAAGTTTTTCTTCTAAGGGCATTAAAAGAAATTGATAAGGATTGGGACACTTGGCGAAGAGCACAAGGCGTAGCAGAGGCAAAAAAATTAAGTCCCAAATTAAATGAGTGGCTTGATACTTTAAAAGATAGTAGAGATAAGAAAGCTGCAGAAAATTTAATCGGAAAAATTAATACTATTAGATTTAGCGGCGATGACGAATCTCAGAATAGTGCAAAGAAAGAATTATTAAAAAATTCTATTTTAGCTTTTGAAAAATTAAAGGTTAAAGGTAATTTAATTGCATTAGATAAGTTATCTGCTTTTGATATTGAGATCTTAAAACCTATTTTACTTTCAATTGATGATATTGAGCAAAGTTACTTTTATGATATCACTAATCAACGCTTGGAAGTTATCGCAAAGCTAAAGGAGCTTACATCAGATAATGAAAAAGAGAAAGTTATTCAAAAATATTTATATGATCATCTTTGGTTGTTAGATCCTGCTTGGGAAAGAACAACTAGAACTCATATGGAACAATTATTAACGGATGAATTAAAAAAGGCTTGTCCCGATAATAATAATGGAGCAAGAATTGATATTGCCTATAAAAATATTGCAGGTAAACATATTATTATAGAAATGAAAAGGGAAATTCCTAGTTATCCTATTGATATTTACGATTTAATAAAACAAGGTGGGAAGTATAGAGAGGCAACAAAAGTCTGGTATCAAAACAATCAAAATATTACAGAAAATTTAGGCATTGAAGTGTATTTCCTAGTTGGTACAAAGACAAAAGATACCATTTATCGTAAAGCGGATAAGGACACTATAAATGATCTTTTGAAAACAACACACGCTACTCTATTGACATATGATGAATTGATTACACAATCATATAATTCCTATGCAGAATATTTGCAACGTAAACAAGAGGTAAAGAAATTAAAAGAATTGATTGATAGTATTTAAGCCTTATTGCCAATCTCTTGTAAGTGGGCAATAAAACTTTTACCAATAATTTCGCCTAAAGTGACAGGAACAGCATTACCAATCATTTTTCCTACTTTGCCTAAGAATATAGGTTGTTCAGGATCGCAGAACTGATAATTTTCAGGAAATGCTTGAAATATTGCCGCTTCTCGAAGGGATATTGCTCGATGTTGTTCTGGATGTCCAAAACGTCCATTACCATATCCGTAGCAGAGAGTTGTCATGGTTGGGCTAGGTTGTGACCAACTCATTCTTCCATATACAGCAGAATATGTTGCTCCAGTGGCTTTTTTATGACATTCAGCTCTTAATTCTTCAGGCCAATCTCGCCAAGTTCCCCCTTGTTTAGAATGCTTAATTCGTTGGAAGTTGGTTTCAGATAATGCCATTGCTCGATGCAATCGATCCGTTTTACACGTTTCACCAGCAGAAATTGGGGGGAGGTGCCCAATGGCTTGTTGAACAGTAACCCAATTTTCTTTGCTGTGAGTAGGGGGGATAATATTGATTTCACCCAATTTAGATGCTAGTAAAACATGTCTTCTTCGTTGTTGTGGTAATCCATATTCAACACATTTTATTGTTCCCGCCCAAATAAAATATCCCAAATGTTGCAACTCCGCCACAAAGTCATGGTAAACCTTGTGCTTTACAACCTCAGGCACATTTTCCATTGTAATAAGTTCTGGCTGACTTTCTTTTATGAGTCGAGAAAAGGCATAAAGTAAGGGCCATTTTTTATCATTTCTTGTGTCCTTACCTTGATTATATTTAGAAAAAGGTTGGCATGGTGCACACCCAGCAAGTAGCTTAATACTATCTTTTTGATACCAAGATAAGATTTCAGATTTATCAACAAGAGAAACATCTTTATTGATGAAAGTTGCGTGATTATTAAATTCAAAGGCAAAGCGACAGGTTTCTTCAATATCATAACCTGCTTTCACTTTTACACCTGTTTTTTGTAAGCCAGCGGTTAGCCCACCTGCCCCACAAAATAAATCAACAGCTTCAATCATAATGTTTACAATACTATTCTATATAAATGATGATCTATTCTAACTTTTTTTTACGTCAAATTCTACATTTTCCACTTTCAACTCACACTCAACCTGTGTCGTAAATCCGCTATCATTAATGCTGTGCGTCACTTTGCTGATAATCCAGTCCGCTCCATCAATCATTGTTTTAAAACCGCTTAGAGTTACGGGCATTTCGGGCATTAAATCAGGCTCACCAAAGGCAAGGTTAAGAGAAAAGGTCGCCACGCCACGTTTGAGCTTATCAAAGGCGGATTTTGCCCCAGTAATAGCGGATTGCTCACTGGCATAGGTATGGCGTAGGGTTTTGATTTGTGAGCTGTCACTGGTGATCGGCTCTTTTTGTTCCAACACATTGTATTTGCGTTTGCTTAAATGTCGCCCTTTCACCGTGCCATTTTTCAGCGTCCGACCTTTGGTCATTTTGGCTTTTTTGGTGACTTTGCTATTTTCATCAATCACAATCTCACCACGCTTGCCAGTGTTTTGGTCGTGCCAATAAGCCCGCACTGCCTTAAAATTCTCACTTTCCGCAATGGAAAATTGATAATTGTCGCCCAGTTGGCGAATAATTGTAAAAGGTGGAATGGCTTTGCCTGTGGCAGTTTTTCCCTTGCCTGTTTTCATAAACAGCAAATAGCCGTTTTTCACCGTGGCGATAGCGTCATATTGTTGGCTTAACCTTGTGAGCAAATTAATATCGCTTTCGCTGGTCTGGTCAATATGTGCCACGGTTTCCGCTTTGTAGTCGTCCGAAATCAACGCCTTGAGCTGATTTTCTTTGGCGATTTGTTCCACAAGGGCGGTGAGTTTAATCTTGTCAAAGGAACGTTCTTTTTTCTCGCTCAAACTGCCTTTTAAATCCGCACTTCTTGCACGAATATAAACTTTGTCAGGCGAACCGCTGAACTGTACTTCGTCCACTAAATATTTGCCCTTATCCACTAACGGCAGACTCGCCCAACCAATAGCGACACTGATTGTCGCATTGCGTGGCGGTAGTGCCAGTTGGCTGTCGTGGTCGCTTAATTCTAGCTCTAAGGTATCCGCCTCAAAGCCCCGATTGTCGTTAATCGTCAGACTGATTAAGCGGTCATTAACAATCTGCGTGATGTCTTTTTCCTGCTTATCTTTGGTGGTCACTCGCACGTTAAAACGGCAAGTGCGGTGG
This sequence comes from Lonepinella sp. BR2357, assembly GCF_051851525.1. Lineage (NCBI taxonomy): Bacteria > Pseudomonadati > Pseudomonadota > Gammaproteobacteria > Pasteurellales > Pasteurellaceae > Lonepinella > Lonepinella sp. BR2357. The sequence goes on from NZ_JBPDVG010000008.1 coordinate 12,048, forward strand.
TTGGTTTCTAGGAGTTTTTCTAGCATTGAATGACCTTTTAAAATGGTTGGTGTTGTGGGGGTTTATGTTTATAATTCATTCCAATTTAACCATAGGAGAAATTTATGTTATTTACTATCGGCGTTGAAAGTCCAGATAATGAAGATCAAGCATTTGGTATGGTCATTCCTGCGTTATTTTATAAAGATTACAGCTGTTTTAGTGCGGCAGATGAAGTGGATGAAATCTTGCCACAAGTCACCGATGCCATTACCTTAACCCTTGAATCAATGATTGAAAACGGCATTGATATTACCGAAATCAAAGATAAAGGGTTTAGCCATTACAAAACCTTAGAAGACTTTGCGTTTTGCGACAGTTGGTTAATCGTTGATATTGATATCTCTCACTATCTCGGCGCAAAGCAACAGATTAACGTGAATGTACCAGAATATCTGCTTAACCGTATGGATCGCCGCATTGCCGCCTTACCAAATATTTATCACGACAGAAACCGCTTTATTACCACAGCGATACACCGTGAATTACATTTCCATTTACGCAATGAAAACTAACCCTTGCAAAAGCCTATTTCCTAATAGGCTTTTTTAAATCAAATTCCCCATCACCTGACTTGCTAAACTAATCAAAGTCGGATCATCGGTGCGTTTTAATTGCATAGAAAAATCAATCGCTCTTGCCTTGCCGTCACCAAATAACTCACTGCGTTCTTCGTGGATATTTTCAATCACAAAAAAGCCCAATAAAAAGAAGTTTGAGCCGTCAATTAAGGGGAACGCACCGCCACTGTCTGCCATTAAGCGTAACGCCGCAATGCTAAAATCACCGCCTGTGATTTCGGGGATTAGGCGACAAGAAAGATTGATACTTTCGCTTTCTTTGCCCACAAATTGGCTTTTCGGCAATGCCCCTACCACCGAATTAGTCGGGTGTCGCCAACTGGTTTCACGGCTCAGGGTTTGAAAGGGAATGGTGCGTTGCATAAAGGGGAATACGCCCAAAATGGCAAGGATTGAATTTTGTAACATAATTTTCCTTATTTACCCTTTTACCCTCACCCTAGCCCTCTCCCAAAGGGAGAGGGGACATTGGGGGGATTGAAAGTGCGGTGAAATTTTGACAACTATTCCCTCTCCCTTTGGGAGAGGGCTAGGGTGAGGGTTGTTGTTGCTCATATCTCACCCGTGCTTTTTCTCGCCATTCCATGAGTTCCAGTAAGCTCATTTGGTCAAAGTCATCAGGTCGCCAGTGAAACACCATTGCTATATCGGCAATGGCATTTTCGACACAGTCGGCAATTTTTAACGGTTCAGCTATTCCGCTGTTTCCGTCTGTTCCGCTTGCACCGAAGTCGGCACTAAAAAATTAATCACCGCCGTTGATAAATCGGTGAAGTCGCCCACGTCCATTGTGTCAAAGTCGTTTTTGTGTAACATCGGTTGGCTCACACGTGGTAATAGCACCATTAAGGCATTGACATCCGATTGCAATAATTCCAACAGTTTCAAGCCTTTTAAGGCAATCACGGTCGGTTTGTTGATTTGAATTTCTGAAAATGTTTTATCACCACGCACAATCGGGGTGCTTAATGTGACGGTGTTTGAAGTGGGTTTAGTCATTTGAATATTCCTTTAAAATGGGTGAAATAAATCGGGCGTTTGCCCGATTATGGTTATAAGCCTACGGCGGAGCGGTGTTCGGCTAGGCGGTCGTTGCCGTCCACAATGAAAACGCTGTTAATCATATCGATCTCAACGACATCTGAGCCGTTTTCAATCACTTTGTAATAGGTGAGTGGCACGGTGAAACTGTGTTCGGTGTCATCGCCGACTTTAGATGACCCTGCATCAATTTCGCCAAAACGTCCACGCATCACGATTTCAATGCTGGTTACTTCGCCTGTGTCGTCCTGCTCATACGCCCCTAAAAAGCGGAGCGGTGTACCGTCAATGGTGGTGCCGAATTGGCGTAAAAATTCGGTCATATAACCGCCCATTTTGAGCGTGGTTTCTAGGGTTTCTAAGCCTAGATTCACTTTCACCGATCCAATCATTCCGCCTGCACGGTATTCTTCCAGTTTTAACGCCAGTTTGGGCTGTTCAAGTTCGGTGATTTGCCCTTTGTAGCTGTTGCCGTCTGCAAAGACATTCATTAATTTTAATTTGCGTGGTAATCCCATTTTTATGCTCCCTATGATTAGCTGCCAACTTTGGTAATTTCATCTGCCAATTCAACCAAATATTCATCGCTGACATATTGATTAAACTCTAATTGTTCCAATAATGGGGCAGCACAATAATCATAACCAATTAACAATTTGGCATCTTTTAAGGTTTCCGCGGTGTTAAATTCCGCTTTAACGAACGCTTTACCGCCAACCAATTTGCCTTCTGCCGTCCAATAACGCCATTTGGCATTAATCGCTTCTACGATTTCTTTCACCAACGGCACGCTGATATTTTTATCCATTGCCCAGTCAAAACTTTGTGCAATGGTATCTTTCAATACTTGAGCGGTGCGAGTTTGGTTTTCATACAAGAACGTTTTATCGGTGGAACAAGTGCGAACGCCCCAGAATTTGTAGCCGTTGTAATTGATACAGCAAGTAATGCCCTGTTCATTGAGATAGTTCACATCCGTTGCCGCATCGTTAATATCAAAGGAAAGCGGATTGGTGACACCTGTCACGCCTGTTAATTCCTTATTAGAAATGGCGGTATGCCAGCCTTGCACTTGATCTTGATAAGCACGCATTGCCACCGCTCGAGTAACGGCGTAGTCGGTTTCGGTTTGTTTGGTGGTGCTGTTGAATGATAAGAAATCGCCAAAAATCAGCATTAATTCACGTTGTGAGAATTGGCGGCGATAAGTGACGGCTTGTTCTTTGGTTTGGCAACCATAACAGGACGCATACACAAAGCCGTTGAGCTTTTTCGCCACGGTGAGTAGCTCCGCTGTCACATCTTGGCTGTCATATTTTGGAATAGCAAAAATTCGTGGTTTGACACCCGTTAAGGCTTGAGCCACTAAAAACGCTTTTAAGCCCGTGTAATTGCCGTTTTCATCCATACCGCCGATCACGTTCGCTTTCATTTGGCTGTCGTCTTCGATCTCAGCCACACGAATGACAATGACTTTGGTGTTGGTAATATCTAAAATGCCGTCCAACGCTCGGGCAAGTGTGCCTTTGGTGCCAGCTTTGGCAATCACAGCGGACGTAATGCCAGTGAGTAAGGTAGGTTTGTTTAAAGGAAAGGTGGTTTCATCGGCATCTTCTGCGGTCGCCACTAAGCCGATCACAGAAGTCGAAGACACCGTTAAAGTGCGAAGTGTTTCGGTGATTTCCGTCACTCGCACGCCGTGCAAAAATTCATCAGACATAATAAAAGCCCTATGGGTTGGTGAAAAGATAGGGCTATTGTGTGGGGAAACGGGGGAGCGTGCCACAAGGGGAAAGTGTGAATAATGGCATAACAATTCACCGCACTTTTAGGGGGCTAAGTTGCAAAAAATCCCCTCTCCCTCTGGGAGAGGGCTAGGGTGAGGGTTAGTTTCTAAAATGGCTCGGATATTGCTTACGTTCAATCTCGCTAAAATACGCATCTCGGCAATGATTGCGGTCAAAAAACAAGCCATTCACTAAATGATACATCAATCGCCAGCGAAAACGCTTATCTTGTTCTAAGATAAAATTGCGATAACAACGGCAAGAAATGGTTTCATCCGCATAGCCAAAGGCAATAGCATTAAACAACTGATCTACCGCAATCAGAATTTGCTTTAACCATTCTTTAATCGGCATTGTTTCCCCCTAAAGATTGCTGATAAGTCACCGCCCAACCTTGCGAATAATCATAGTCTAACGGTTCATCCGCTTGTTCCATTTGGGTTTTGTGTTGCACCGCTAAAGCGTGCATCGCCGACACTTGCTCTTTAATGGTGCGAATAATCAAAGCAAAATCATCACGGTTTAACTGGGTCACCGAATTATCCGCACAAATCCATAATTCAGGTGAGCTTTCTTTGTCGTTAGTGACATCATCATCCATCACGGCTTTTGCTCCGATCATTTTGACAAAGCTCGCTTCGTCGCTGTCAAACCATTTTTTCAGGCTTTCAATGTAGATCCCCCCATAGCAACTTTCATCTCGTTTGGCGTTGATTTTTTCACGCATTTGTTGCTGTTGATTGGCTTTGATTTCTGCTTGTTTGGCTTTGGAGATTGTCCATTTTTTGCCGTTCCATTCACAAGAATCCGAAAAAGGGACAACTGCGGTGTAATTTTCGGGAATTTTACCCAGTTCTTTAATTTCAAGGCTTGAACGGTCAAGGGTGGAATACACGGTTTCGCCTCGGTGATCTTCCACATATTGCCAACGGTTATTTTCACGCACAATGGCAAAGCCGTTTTTCACTTTGGGTGGTGCATCTAAATAACTATTGGCAGACAAACTACCGCCTAGGCTGATAAATTCCGTAGTTGCTCCCGAAAACTCATTGTTGTTGGTTTGGTACACGGTGATTTCACCGCTTTCTAGGGCAAAGCCCTGTTGGTCAAATTGAATCATTGTTTAACTCCTTTATTTGGCTTATGCGGCTAGGCAGATGTAGTGGAAAGCGATGTTGCGTGGACGGTTTTCATTGCCTACTTTCACATCAGTTTGTTGTTCTGTTATGCCAATTCTTGACGAATATGTTCTTGCTGGTGTGTTATCAGCAATATTGTAATTGTTTCCTTTGTTTGTTAGTGAATTAATAGTAGCGAGCAAACCATGGTTTGTTAGTGATGAATTATCTATGAATACAGATTTAATATTATTTTCTGTCTCATAATTATTTCCAGCTGTTGTTGGTAATAAGTGAAAATGGTCTTGCAATGCGTGTAACTGCCCTGCCAACAACCCACGCCCACTATCTACACCACGCCCATTATCCCAGCCCCGAATAAATTCACCCCGTAAATCAGGCAATACCCCGTTAGGGTATTTTTTCGCTAAAATTGGGTAAGTAGACGTGTTAAATTTCTGTCCATTCATTGCTAAACAACCACTTGGTACGGTAGATAATGGATAAGGAAACGGAATGCCGACCATTAAATCGTGCAATGCAGAAAAAGCATCTTTGGTCGCTTTTTTGTTAATTTCTGTGGTTAAGGCATTTTGGGCGTTGGTTAAATCGGTGTTAGTTGCTTTGCTGTTTAACGTGTTTTGTAAATCCGTAATCTGTGCAATAGTATGGCTATGACTACTTGCCGCCTTGCCGTGATTTAGGCTTTCCACTTGCCCTTTTAAATACTTGGTACGATTCGCCAGCTGTTGAGCTTGTTTGTTGGAAATCCCATCCGCACCACCGACCACCGGATCGGTTTTCTCAATTTGATAAATGCTGTCTGTCCATTCGTTTTTTTCAATTAAATTCGCCATTATGCGACTCCGTAAGAATACTCACCGTTATAGGTGATTTTTTGATTGTAAAGATTATTCGCTTGCTCAAAATGCAACCCGACTAAATGACAACGCACGGGGGCGGTGTTGGCAAACAATTGCCTGACTTGTTCGCCTTGTTCAATGCTCATTGGACGGTTAAGATAAATCCGATAAGTCGCCCAGTGGCTTTCTGTTGAGCCATGCACATAATCGCCGTTGTAGCTTTTGGTGACGTCATATTGTATGGCAGACATATTTTCTAAAATCTGCACATTCCCATAGCCGGCAGATGCCAATACTCGGCGAAGACTGCTGATCGTGCCTTTGATTTTGTGAATAGAAAAACTGGCTAAAATGCTATTGCGTTTGGTTTCATCTGACCACTCACTGTCCCATTCATCCACTGACACCGACCAAGCCAACCACGGCAACAGATTTGTCGGGCAATGTTTAGCTTGCCAAAGCAAATGAATCGGCACAGGAATGTCGCTAATCGCTGAAAACGTCTGCGACAGCTTTTTCTCTAAGGGCGTAGAACCTATGGGCAATAAACTGTTATTCATCTCTACCGCCCACCGTAATATTAATGCTTGTGCAATAGCCCGCTTGTGTTGGTTGAATCACAAGATTTTTTGTTGGTTTAGTCAAAACCACATTTTGCACGCCCTCTTGATGTAAAGCGGCATAAATCCCCGATAGGGTAATATCAATCCCCAGTGCGTGTTGTTTTTCGACAAATTTTTGCACCGCAGTTTGCACGTTTTCAAATACCACGCTTTCCAATACGGACGGATAAAGCGTTAAGGTGGCTTGAATTTGATAATCCACAATTTGAGCGGATTGCACCTTGACGGTATCGCACAAGGGGCGGACATCTTCGGCATTAAGTGCGGTGTTGACCGTATTAATCAATGTCTGATCTGCCGTTCCCTTGCCTTGGGTCGAAAGTAGCGTGACTTGCACCACGCCAGCGGTAGGGCTGATGACATTGACATCTTTCACCAAAGCCGAACTACTCAAAGCGTGATATTCATAACTGCCCCGACTGCCTGCGGTGGTGATTTTTTCTAGCGACATTTGCACCCGATAGCGGAGCCGTTCGTCATCTTCATAAACCGCTTCGGTGATCGGGTTAGTGGTTAAATCTTTTGCTTGAATCAACAGCCGTTCCACGCCAAATAATGCCGCTAAATTATCTAAATCCGATCCTGTGGCAAAGGCTAACATTACCGCCTTAGCCTTTTCATTAATTTCACTGCGGAGCAATAATTCTAAATAGGCGTTTTCTTCCAGAAGTTTCACCACAGGTTCGCTTTCATATTGCAGCCGTTCCGTCCAAAAGGCTTGTTCGCTTTCGGTATCAAAGCGACTAATAAAGGCGGTTTTTCGGTTCGCCAACAAGGTTTCAAAATCCAGTTCATCAATGACTTGTGGATAGGGCAGATTGTTTAAATCAATAATGTTGTTATTCATTAACCACCTAATAACAGATTGTCGTAATTAATATTTTTGTTGGTATTCGACAACGTGCCAACGATTTTTGCAGTCACTTTGCCGTCTTTAAATTCGGGTTTAAATTGGCTGATATTGAGCCGTTTTTCCCATTTGTTTAACGCCACAACCGCACAACTGGCAATTTGTAATATCAATACTCGGTCAATAGGGCGGTCAATGAGTTTGGGAATATTGGAGCCATAATCACGCCGTTGTATTCTGGTGCCAATTTGCGTGGTGAGAATATCGGCGACCGATTGCTTGATATGGGCTAAGTCATCATCAATTTGTTTGCCTGTGTGTCTGTCCATGTTTCCCCTATTGTGGTTGCCCTATTGTGGCTGACCAGTAGTTCCGCCACTATCGCCCCTGTGAGTATGGTGCATTGTGGATATACCGCCTGCGATTTGGTCGTCACCTGATGTCACTTTGCCTGACACTTCGACATCACCTGTGCATTTCACTAACGGCGTATCTAACACAATTTGGCTTGATGCTTGAATGGTTGCGGTGCTAATGCCTGTCACGGTTAAGTCAGAACTGGCTTGGTTGTAAACCATTCTTGCCCCGTCCGCAAACTCAATCACGTGTTCATCGGCGGACTGGCTCGGATTGTTGTGGGTTGTGGTGTAAATGCCAGTGAGTACCACCGCCATAGTCAATTCACCGCTCGCTGCTAAAATGACACATTGCTCATTTACCGTCGGCGGTGACCAGCTTTTTGTTGTGCCCGCTCGCCATTCCAACCACGGTAGCCAATCGGTTTTAATCCCACCCGATAACACTTTCACACGGCGTTCGTCGTGATTGACTTCGGCAATGGTGCCAAAGCGGATAATATTATCAATACGGCGGTTGAGTTCTGCGGTCATATTTGCCTAAAGTGCGTGGTAAATAAAAGGCATTTTGGCGGATAGGGGAGAATAGGGCGATAGATTGCGAATGTAGAATGGGGGATAACAAAAAAGCAAGGGGGGAGCCTTGCTATTTTGGGGGGATTGTATTTTAGTTTAACATTGCTTTTTTAAAGTCAGCAAAAGTATGATTTCGGTTAAAACGATAACCCACACTTTCTTCACCTTGATAAGTTCTTAGATAAATCGCTTCAATCTCTTTTCTGACTTCTTCGACTGAATGAACCCGTCCTGCTTGGCTATCGGCTTCACCTAGGGCGATGCTTTTTGCTAAAAATTCATCATAGCCTCGTTCTTTCGTTATCATATTTTCCCCTTTGGCAATATTATTTGGGTTGTGGATATAATCGGCGAGAATGGATCACGGTGATGATTTCCACTCGGTCGTCCAATTCTTCATACACAATGCGATAATGACGGCAAAATACGATTCTTGTGCCGTTGGGTTGCAATTTCCCCATTTTTGGAGCGACACCCAATAGCCTAAATGTATGGCGAAATTCGTCATATAATTTCTGTGGTGTAGAGGCAAATAATGTGTATTGATAGATTCCGTCTAAAATATCATCAATGTCTTTGTGTGCCTCTTTAGAAATAATCACATCTTTAGGCATAATGTAATTCATCCGCTAATTCTTCATCTAGTAATGCCATTTCTAGGGCTTTACGCTCAATGGTACGTTGCCAATGTGCTTCTGCTTCTTTTAGCGTATAAAATCGCCCATTGGCAATATCTTCACGTCCTAAGCGGATTTTTTCCGCTAAAAATTCATCATAGCCTTGTTCTTTCGTTATCATATTTTCCCCCTTTGTGGATTTAAAACGATCCTAGCACTTTTGTTTTAGAGATACAATAAAAAGCTATTTAGCCAATTCTGCCCCATAACAACAGACTAAAACCCTGACTAGTGACTGGGTTAAACGCCATTCGATAATATTTGTATTCGGGGTTGTAGGGTAGTGCAAGGTGAGTGGTTTTCCTTTTTTGATTTCTTCAATGGCGGTGAATAATTTGTCATTATATTGTTGCAACAGGCTATTCATTTTTTCGATCACATCGGGCTTTAAAGTGCGGTCATCTTTTTCCCAATATTCCCAACTGCGTTTGCTTACGCCCCCGATATATTCAGCGGCTTCTGCAATAGACAAGCCCAATAGTTCACGTATCATTTTGAGTTTTAAGCCATTCATTTTTTATTTTCCTTGATAGATGAAAAGCCGTAAGTCTTTTCGCTTACGGCTTTGTTTTTTAATGTAACTGTACGCCCCAATTTTTATTCCAATCATCACCTAAAGCAGAGATTAAGCAACATTTGATAAAAGCACGATTGCCTTTTTCAATGCTTTCTGTGGGTTCGCCGTTAATAATATCGGTGGTGACGACTTTAAACGCATTTTCACTGCGTTGACTTTGATAAACGCTAATATGTCTTTCGCATAATTCACCGTCAACTAATGTAAATGTTTCACTTGCAGATTTTACTAAATGGTAGCCTTTCATTGTTTTTCCCCTTAGGATTGCATACGCCCCTTGCGTTCTGCTTATGGGGTGTATTGTAGTTCGCACTTGCGAACATTGCAAGCGTTTTTTATAAAAAAGTGAAAAAAAAGGCAAATTTGCCTTTTTTATTGGCAAATTAGCCCTTTTTCAACAAAATTTATGTTAATCCCTATCCCTCAAACTACTTCGCCGTTGGGCTTGTTGTTGGCTTTGGAGTTGTTGCAACTGGCGTGCCACTTCTCGGGCAATGGCTTGCGGATCTTGCCCAGCGTTGGCATTAACCGTAATGCTCACTTGCATTGGCTGTTGCGTCACCATTTGGCTCGTTGTGGCTTTTAATGGCGGTCGGTCGTCAATCTGGATGGGTTGAGCCATGGCCACGCTTAAGCCAAGCCCAGTGCCAATCAGGGCATTTTTGCCATAGTTTAGGGTGTTGAGTAATGGCACGCCTAATTTTGATGTAGCTTGTTTAGTCATCACATATTCGCCGGCGTGGACAATGCCTGCAGGTTGGTATTTTCCGCCGTTGCCAGTGTAGCCACCGCAGGCAAAGCCTTTGGCTTTTTCGACTAAACCGCCGATCCATTTTTGTTGTAAGGGGGGAATCAATTTGACATTATTTTTACCCACCAAAGAGGGAGGCGGTGAATGTGCGGCGCTTTTTGATGGATTTTTTGAGCTGCCTGTTGCTGTATCCTCGCCAAAGCCCAAAAAGGATTTGGTTTTGTCCCAAGCACTGGATATGCTGTTCCCGATACTGTCCCAACTTGGCATATTCTTAGAAAGCCAATCTATGCCATCCATTAATAGGGTTAAAGGCGTTAGGATAATTTCAATGGCGCTAGCGACTTTTTGGCCAAAACTTTCCCCCGCTTTGGTTGCATTTTCTAGCTCTGATTGCGTGGTTTGAATGGGCGTAAATAAATCAATAAACCATTGCACTAAATCCACAATCCAACCAACGATAGTGCCGAATATGGTTGCTAATGGTTGAAACTTTTCAATTACAGGGGCTAGGCCTTGTTGTAAACCAGTCCAGAAACCGCTGAAAAAGGCTTTAACCTGATCCCAATATTTGTAGATAAGTAATGCGCCAGCAATTAGGGCAGTGATAATTAGCCCAATGGGAGTAGCGACAAAACTCATTCCCGCCACTCTAGCAGCCAGAAAACCATTTTTAATTATATTAATTGCACCATTAATATAAGTCATGGGTTTCCATAAGCCTAAAATACCGTTACCAACAAATTTTAATCCTGTGGTTATTCCACTAAATAACCCTTTCCATGATGTGAATATTCGACCAAAACTCAAAGCAGATTTTCCAACCTTGGATAGGGTCGCCCCTAATAATGAATTTATCCCTGTAAAATGCCCGATTCCTAAAGCTAGTCTGGCTATTGGGTAAAGTAAATAACTGCATGCCATACTTAATCCACCTAATACCGCCATTAATCCCGCTCCGCTTGCTATCCATTTAATAATACTTGCGGTGAGCTGGGGATTGGCTTTTATCCAGTCGTTAATTTTGCGTAAAATATCCGTGAATTTCTGCACGGTATCACGTAAAAACGGGGCGACTTCTTTAAAAATGCTGATACTGATCGCATCTTTGGCACTTTCTAGGGTTTTGACATCCCCCCAAAAGTTATCTGACATCACTTTTGCGACTTCTTCCGCTCGACCCGCAGAATTTTTTAGCTTGTCGGTCATTTGTTGAATACCGTCAATGCCCGCTTGTCCGACTAATTCAACCATGGCCGTTGCCGCCTCGGTGCCGAAGATTTTTTTATAATATTCCATTCGGGTGCCGCTCCCCATTTTCTTAGTGGCTTTTTCTACATCCACTAAAATGTCGGTGAGAGACCGCATATTGCCTTTTTTATCTTTGGCTCTAACGCCTAATTTCCCCAAGGCTTGTGCAGCTTGTTTGGGCGGAGCCGCTAAACGTAACATCGCTGAACGTAAAGACGTACCGGCCTGTGTGCCTTTAATCCCCACGTTACCTAATAACCCTACCATAGCGGACATGGTTTCAAAATCTTGTCCTGTGGATGTGGCAATGGGGCCGAGGTATTTCATGGTTTCGCCCAATCCCTCGAGGGTGGTATTAGAACTGGAAAAGGTATTCACTAATACGTCAGCAACCCGCCCCATATCATCGGCAGAAATTTTAAAACCAGAAGAAATATCCGAGGCAATGTCGGAGGCTCGCCCCATTTCAATGCCCGCCGCTTTGGTCATGCTTAACACGGCCGGCATAGCGGCCTCGATTTGCTCAGATTTAAATCCCGCCATGGCTAAATAGCCTTGCCCCTGTGCCACTTCGCCTGATGTGAACGAGGTATTGGCCCCTAAATCAATGCCTTGTTGGCGTAAGCGTTCTAACTTTTCCGCTTGTTTGGGGTCAAACCTATTTAAGCCTGTTAAAGCCTCTACTTTGGAAAAGTCCTGTTCAAAATCAAAGGCGGGTCGCATCATCATATAGCCCGCCCCGAGTGTGGCAGTGCCAGTAGTTAATGCCCGTTGGCCAAAATGCTGTAATCGTTCGGAACCCGATTTTAGTGTATCCACTTGGTTGCGGTAGGCTTGCCGTTGCTTGACTCGTTTATTGACTTTCTCTAACGCACTTTGTTGTTTTTCAAGGGCTTGATTGGCTACATTAATTTTGGTTTTGAGATCGCCCTCATATTGTGCCAGTTCTTTGGTGCTGATCCCCGCCTCACGTAATTTAGTTCGAAGTTGTTTTAATTGTTCATATTGATTCTTTCTTTCTCGTTGTGACACACTGATCGCCTGTTTTTCATTTCGCATTTGTTGCGTGGTTTTGGCAATTCGGGTACTTAATTCATCATAACGTTTGCCTAAGGCTTGCAATCGGGTTTGAGATTGCATGACTTCGGCGTTAATTTGGGATAAATTGCCACCGCCTAAACGTTTGGCGTTGAATTGTGCCTCAATTAATTTGCCATAGCGTATTTTTTCTTGCGACAGGTCTTGTGAAATGGCACTGCGTTTGGTTTTATGCTCGTCTTTTGTGGTGCGTAACTGGGTTAATTTCTGTTTGTGTTTATCCAGTTCCTGAATAGTCTTTTTAAAGTTTTCTCGGGTGCTTTTAAAGCTGTCAATGGTATTTTGTGATTTCTCCAATCCTTTCAATTCAGATTTGGCTTTTTTCAATGTGCTAGATAATTTTTCTGCTTGCTTGGAGGCATTGCGAAACGGTGCAGTGAGTTTATCTACCGCACTTAATATCACGTTTAACTGTAAATTTTGGCTCATATTTCGGTTCTCTTATCTAAAATTATTGACATCTAAAAGCAAAAAGGCGTAAATTTAATAAAACCCGATTGGAGAAATTACCATGCTTGGATTCATCCTATTCCTTTTTTGTTTGCCTGCGGCTCTCGCTATGCTTGTTGTGGTTGCCCCTTTTGTTATACTTGCTCCGTTTGTTGCTAGCGTCACTGCAACAGTCGCAGCGGTTTTGCCATTTATTGGCGGTGGTTTTATTGTTGTTCTTGCGTTGGGTTTAGTGCTTTATCCTTTTAAAAATTGGATTGAAAAACACAATAAAATATTAACTTATTGGAGTGACCGTATTGGTATTACACTGTTTGTCATTACTGTGTTTTATCATATTTTTTATGTTTGGTAACTAAACAGATAACTGCTCAACAATCAAATCTTCAATCAACGCCAAATCCTGATCTGCAAAGCCCAACAATTCCCGTTGGGCATATTTCACTTTTCTTTCGCTTTTTCTTTGCACTCGGCTTGGTAAGCCATATTGATGCACGCTGGCAATCATTCCGCCACTGCCACTAAATCCAACAGCAACCTCTGCTTGATTTGATCGCACTTTAAAAAAGCGTACCGTCCGCAGTTTGGCAAACATCGCCTTGCGTTTCACTCGCCCTTTGGCATTCTTGGCTTTTTTGCTCACTCGTTGCGGCTTTCTTGGCTCATACGCCGTACCGTCGGGGTTTTGCTGTTTGGCGATTCTGTCCGCTTGGCTTTTTCGCAGTTTAAAACCAATATCCCTGGCTAATTTTCGCCGTTGTTGCGGGCTGATATTGGCTAAAAGTGCGGTGAATTTTGCTTGAATTTCATCAACCGTTGACATTGTTGTTACTCGCAAAAATTAAGTTATCTTCATCTTCAAAATACACGTTGATCCGTTCATTGCCCCAAACGGGCTCGGGTTTGTAGTCTAAAACCACGCTGTCCGCTTGCGATTGTTTCACCACGACCCGTTCTGTGATGGGGCTGATTTCAAAATGAATATCAGCGGTGTTGTTATTGTTAAAATCAGGTAAAAAGCGAATGGCTTTATCACGCAAATCGGGGTTAGCAAAGAGTTCTGGTTGGTTGATTTGCAAATACGCCAACAATGGCACGGTGAGCCGTGCGATGTCGTCGGGGTAGTCGGTGACGATAATATTTAGGCTATATTGCAATTCAAAGCTCAAGTTATCCGTGCCAGTGCGAATGATTTTGCCGTCATCAATAAATAACTGCAGTTTGTCAGGGTTCGCCACAAAAAAGGGGTTAGCTTGTTCTAACACTTTGCGAAGTTGGTTGGGCTTTTTCATGGGCGAAATCCTTTTTGACGCAGTTCGAATTCCTGTTGGCAATCAATGCAACGTTTACAGCCGATCACCATTTGACGGCGTTTTTCTGGAATGGGGTCAGCACAATCTATGCAATGGGTTAGGCTGATATTTCGTTGTACGCTGAGTTGATTACGTAAGGCAATATCACGCTGTAATTGCTCGGCTTGTTGGGCATTATCTATGGCATCCGTCATGGGCTGTTTCCCTGTATTTGGTTAAATGTGTCAATGCACTGTGTTAAGGCTTGAAGTTCCGTTACGCATAAATCTGTTTGGTTTAAAGCGTGGTCTAACGCTAAGGCTAAATCACGGTTGGTTTTGATGTCCTTGAGTGTGACCGCTTGGCAATGATGTGTGGTTGGACACAGAATTTTTGCTTGGATTGGTACGATTTCCACGTTGCTTGAACAGCCGACTAACATCATCAGGCACAGGGCTATCACTCCAGCTTTGATTATTTTGTAGGACATTATTCAGTTCCTTGGTTTGCTGTTGTTGGGTCTGTTGCATAGCTTGCACGGCAAGGGTCAAGCGTTGCGTTTGTTGGTTAAATTCATCTATCATTTCGGTGATGTGCAAATATTGGCTTTGCCATTGCCGTTTTAACATTTCTTCTTTGTCGGCCTCGGCTCGCCAGTAACTACTTTGTTTGCCTAAAAAAATGATGATGCACAACATCACAATAGGGCCTATTAATAGGATTATTTTTTCTTTAATACTGAGGAAGTTAAACACAATGCTTGCTCCTGTTTGCGTCGGGTTTCTAAGCCCGCTAATTTTTGCCCTTTGGCATAAACCCAACGGGGGAACTGATCACACATGGCTTGAATGTCACCGGCTCTGGCATAACGAAAGAGGGTAGAATTTTTCAAGGCACCGCAACCCACGTTAAAGGTGAGCGACACCGACGCTTCAAAGGCACCCTGTGGCAATCGTCGGCCGTTGGCGTAGTCGTTGACACAACGTTCTGCCACTTTGATATTTCGCACCCAACTGTCGGCAATTTCTTGTAGGGTGTAGGTTTTGTTACGTTCGATTTTTTCGCCACTGGTTTCGGCGGTGCCGATACCGTAGGTCCAATAACCGGCGGGGCATTGATAAGCCTGTGTGCGACAGCCCTCAGCATTGCCAATCAGGGCAAGGCCTTTTTCCGTGGTGCGAAATCCGTCACCGGTGGCTAAGGCGAGGGCAATCACGGCCATGACGGCACAGCCTTTAATGAGTTTTTTTGCCATGCTGTTCTCCTGTTTCAAGTTCTTGTTTTTTCAATTCGTAATCCTTTTGTTTGTAGTACCAGTTAATAAATAACGTGACGACCCCAAATAAAATCCCAAAAATAGCTGCCCAGTCATTTATGGTTAAGCCTGCAATAAACGTCATAAAAGCCCCAAAATAGGATAGTTGATCTGTGTTCTTATTCATGGTTTAGCTCCAAAGCTGGACGCTGTTTGTGTTTACCGCTTGAGGGTTGTTGCTGTCGGGCAAAATGACTTCGGTGCCAAGGGGTAAAATGGCCTGAGCGGTCAGTTGCGGATTCAGCAACAAGGTTTGTTCTAATAACCCGCCGTAACTGGTGCCAAAAGTGCGGTAAATCATGGCATCTAAATTATCGTGCTGTTGTGCGTAAACTTTCATAATAATTCCACGTTAAGGCGGTTTTTACCTAAGATGTCAGCAATGGCAAAGCGGGCATCTCGGCGGAGTTGGTGAATGCTATCTTGCAATAACGCCATTTTCTTTTCACCGTCTGCGGTAGTGTCGTAGCTCGCATAGCGTTCATACAGGTTGGCCGTGGCTAAACAATGCACGGCTCGTTGATAACGCCAGACTAATAGGCTTGTGCCGTTAATGATTTGGCTTGGCATATCTGCAAGGGTGGCAATTACGTCATCTTGTGGGTGAGTGATAACGGTGGCTAATTCCGCATTCACCGTGGCCATGGCCTCAATTAGGGCATCTTTTAGCCTTGTTGTGGTTATGGTGCCGTCTAGGCGGGCTTGGTTGCGGTATTGGCTGATGGAAATATCAGGGAAATAGCCGTCATTACGGATGACATCTTGTTCTTGCTCTAGGGTATCCACTGCGTTTTGCAGTTGGCTCATTTCGTAGTTTTGAGCCAATTTGATTGAAATGGTGCCGTCTGTCATTGCGTTTCCTTTTCCATTTTTTGCACCTAATAAAAAAACGGGGTGGGGACGAATTAAAATGGCGTTAGCCTTTTTTCGTCCGCCCCGTTGGCTTGGTGATATGTTCGGTTAATTAGTCGTTAATATTGAGCTGTTTGCGAAGTTTCCGTACGTCGCCTTTGACACCGATTTGCGGATTGAGCTGTAAAGCACGTTCCAACGTGGCAAGGGCTTGTGTGGGATTCGTCGCCATTTGCAATAAACCCCATTCACGATATAACCTTGCTCGGCTTTCATCTGGCATGTCTTCATCGGCGGTGAGTTCCGCCACTCGTGCCAAATAGCTCACGTTAAAAGGCTGTTTGGCAAGCAGGGCGGTTTTGGCTTGGTCGGCAAATTCTTCCGCAAGCATGGCGCCTAATGTGCGAGTAAACGGCTCGGGCAATTTTAGTTGTTGATGAATAGCGTAATCCGCAATGGTTAGGGCAAGGTTAAACTGTTGGCAGTCTATCGCCCACACCAACCACGTCATCAACACATTATCTTGCTTGCCGGTGCCTGTTTTTAACGCTCCCTCAATCCACGGCAGATAATCGGGCAGAATGGCTTTTTTGTATTCTGCCTTTTTTTCGGTGGATTGAATGAGTTTCAGGTCTTTTTTATGCCGTGCCAACAGAAACAGCATTTTTTCGTAGGCGGTGCTGTTTTCAAGTGCGGTGTTTTCTTCCGCACTTGCCATTTCAGCACTGACTCTTAGAAAATGGGCTTTTGTTGGTCGCATAGGTTAGTCCTGTTTTTTTGCTGGAGCGTCAACAATAGTGATGTTGGTTGCGAGGGCAACGGCATCGTAATTTTCTACTACGTACGCCTCATTGGAAGAGAGTAAATCTTCAATGCGGTCACGTCGAGGGTTATCAATAATCGCTCGACGCATTTTGCCCTCTTGCACATAGATAGAAAGGTTATCTAAGCTAGTCACTAATACCGTACCTTTCGGGAAGAATGGTACGCTGACAGCTCGCAATCCGCCCACACGTTTTTGGCTGATAATGGTATCAGCAGCAAGTTGTTCTGTTGCTTGGCTATCATTGATTAATGGGAAGTATTTATCTGCCAATAAATCACTGCTCATAATAGCAACTAATTTGCTGTCGTTGCGGTATTGAGCTGCAATAAAATCTTCTTTCATTGAGAACACTAACGCATCTAAATTGGCATAGGTTTTATTTGTTCCAATTTCAATGGTGTTTGTGCCTGAATGTTCTTCTTTCATCACTTTTTCAGGCGCTTTTTCTTTCACTAATTGCAACCAACCTTTATTGACATCTTGCAATAATGGATAGGTAGTAATATTGGTTTCTTTTTCGGCTTTTTCACCATTAAAACCGATCATAATGCGGTCAAGTGCAATACGTTGAGCTTTGACGTTGCCTACTCGTGCGGCGAAGTCAGGGAATTTTGCCCATGCGTCTAATTCCGCATAAGTGATATGAGAATCAAAGTTGGTTTGTGAACAAAGGAAACTGTTATCTGTTAAGCTATGAATGGTTTTTGTTTCACGATCTTTGATGTTGGTATTGGTACGGCTTGCAATCGGTCCTGATACGCCTAACTGCAAGGCTTGACCTGCTTGTTCATCTACGGTGATAACATTGATCATGCCTAAAAATTCGGAGCTTTCTAAAACGGCTGTTTCTAATTTTTGTTGAACAGTTGGCTCAATGTCAAATTGCTTGCCTGCAAAAATCTCGCTGAATTCTACGGCATTGTCACTGGCTACGTTGCCTAAATATTGTTTAAATTGTTGTGAAGTGGTTTGTTTCATAATCTTTCCTTTTTGAAATTAAAATTTATAACCGTTTTGACCATTGCCACCTAAGGCTTTGGGACGTTCGCTATATTCGGCTTTGGGTTCATTCTTCACTTGCTCAAACTTCGCCAAAATTGCCTGATTTTCGCTTTGAATTTGGCTAAATTGTGCCTGTAATGCTTGATTCTCTGCTGAAAGTGCGGTGATTTCTGCACAACTTTGTTGTAAGCGTTCAGACAGTAATAACACTGCCTTATCCTGATCCGCAAAGCGTTGTTCTTGGTTGCGTTCTTTGTTGGCAAACATGGCTTTGATTTTTTCAAATAAAGACGGCTTTTCGGGTTCAGCGTCTGCCAATTCCGCAAAGTTAAATTCCGTTTCTAACGCAACGGTGAATAGGTTATCGGCTTTTTGTTTGCGACTTGCCAACGGATTCATTTGGGCATGACTGGCAAATTGCAACATTTCCGTGCCAAGGCTTGCGGGGCTGTCCGTGACGGCTAACCCGACTAAATAGGCCTCGCCAGTATCGGCAAAATTCGGATCCACTTCGATTGAGGTGTAGATTTTTTGACGGTCTTTATTTAACGCAATCAGTGCCTCAGTTGGGTCAATTTGGGCGAGTAATTGCAGTTTGCCGTCTTTTTCTTCGGCTTTGAGTGCTAACACATCACCGTAGCATTGCGAATGCGGTTGGTCTTTGGCATATAAATAAAATTGAATATGCTCAAGGTTGATTCTCGCCCCGTAGGTTTTGGGGTCGTAGTTTTTGGCCATTTGCTCAATCCAGTTTCGCTGAATGGCACGTCCGTCTGTGGTCGCCCCCTCGGTGGCAATCACAAACCATTTGTGTTGTGTGTTTTTGTCGGTCATTGGTTTTGTCCCTTTGGTGAAATTGCCTTAATGATGTTGAATTTCCTTGAGCTTGTCAGCGTTCGCCTTATGTGAATAACCACTCAACAGGGAGGATAAAAAAACAAGGTAGGGGGAATGTTGAATAATGCGGATAAATAAACAGGAATGTACATCATCATGACAGAAACTAACGAAAATGCCACCGCACTTTTAACCACCTTAGACCACAAGCGACAAGCTCGCCTGTGGTATTTTGCCGGTTATCGAATCAGCGAAATTGCGGAGCTGTTGGCTTTGCCTGTGTCCACGGTGTCCAGTTGGAAAGACAGGGAGAAATGGGACGACGTTTCGCCCATTGGTCGGGTTGAAAATACGCTAGAGGCTCGCTTAAATTTGTTGATTTTGAAAGACAACAAAACAGGGGGCGATTTTAAAGAAATTGACCTGTTGCAACGGCAAATGGAAAGCGTGGCCAGAATTAAAAAATACAGCAATGGCGGCGGCAATCAGGCGGATCTCAATCCGAAATTGGCGAACCGCAACAAGGGCGGAAAATCAGGGGATAAAAACCCAATTACCGCCGAACAGGAAGAATTGCTGATTAATGGCTTTTTTGATGGCATTTTTGCCTATCAAAAGCAATGGTTTTATGCTGGGCAACAACAGCGGATTCGGGAAATTTTAAAAAGCCGTCAAATTGGCGCAACCTATTATTTCGCCCGTGAGGCCTTTGTTGATGCCTTAAAAACAGGGCGGAATCAGATTTTTCTGTCTGCCAGTAAAAAACAGGCGTTGCAGTTTCGATCCTATATTTTAGCCTACGCCAAAGAAAAAGCGGATTTGACCTTAAAGGGGGAAACTATCGCTTTGCCGAATGGGGCGGAACTTTATTTTTTAGGCACCAATGCGGCGACTGCTCAATCCTACCACGGCAATTTGTATTTTGATGAATATTTCTGGGTGCCGAAATTTAGCACGATGCGAAAAGTGGCGTCTGCTATGGCATCACAAAAGCAATATCGCCAAACCTATTTTTCTACCCCAACGACCACCAGTTCCGAGGCCTACCGCTTTTGGTCGGGGAAATCCTTTAATCAGAATCGCCCGAAAGACCAAAAGGCAGAATTTGATTTGAGCCACGCCAATTTGCAAGGCGGAAAATTAATGCCTGATAAGCACTGGAAACAGATTGTGACTATTTATGATGCGGAAAAGGGCGGTTGTGATTTGTTTGATATTGAGCATTTGAAATTTGAGAACAGCACGGAAGAATTTGAGCAGTTGTTTTTGTGCCAGTTTGCGGACGATAACAGCTCGGTGTTTAAATTTAATGAATTGAGTTTGTGTCAAGTGGACAGCCTAGACGAATGGCACGATGTCAAACCGCATTTGGCTCGCCCTTTTGGCAATCGGGAAGTGTGGATCGGTTACGACCCCGCCAATACAGGCGACCGCTCGGCATTGGTGATTGTCGCACCGCCGAGAGTGGACGGCGGTAAATTCCGCCTGTTGCATTATGAAACCTATCACGGCTTGGATTTTACCGTGCAAGCGGAGAAAATCCGCCAATTTTTGAGCCAATATAACGTGACTCGCATTGCCATTGATAAAACAGGGCTTGGCGTGGGCGTGTTTCAGTTGGTGCGGCAATTTTTTCCGCAAGTGGTCGGCTTGGATTATAGCCCTGATTTAAAAAATGAAATGGTGTTGAAAATGCTCAATCTCGTGCAAAAACGCCGTTTTGAATATGATCACTCGCAAGAAGTGACCACTAGCTTTATGACCATTAAACGCCAGCTTACCCGAACAGGTCGGCAGATTACCTATGTGTCGGATCGATCCGCTGAAGCTAGTCACGGCGATATTGCGTGGGCGATTATGTCGTGCATTATTAACGAATCCTTTGACGGTTCCACCGTGCAAAGCCAATCGGCAATTTTTACTTTTGATTAGGACAGACAATGAAAAAACACAAACAGCAAGCGAACAAACAGGCAATGGCGTTTTCCTTTGGCGAACCTGTGCCAGTGCTAGACCGTGCGGATATTTTGAATTATTTTGAAACCGTGCTGATGTATCAAAAATATTATCATCCGCCTGTGGAAATGAGTGGACTCTCAAGGGCGTTGTTGGCATCGCCATATCATCAAAGTGCGATCTCGGTGAAAACCAATGTGCTACTTTCTACTTGTCAAACTACCGCACTTTTGCCAGCGACCCAGTTGGAAAAGTTTATCAAAGATTATTTGATTTTCGGCAATGCCTATCTGCACAAAGTGGAAAATGCCTTTGGTGACGTGATTCGGCTGGAAACGCCGTTGGCAAAATATATGCGAGTGGGGGCAGAACAGGGCGTGTATTATCAGCTCATTAATGGCACGACCACGGAATATGAATTTCCCAAAGATTCGGTGTTTCATTTCACCAATGCGGATATTAATCAGGAAATCTACGGCTTACCTGATTATTTGAGTGCCTTGCAATCGGCGTTTTTAAATGAAAGTGCTACGCTGTTTCGCCGTAAATATTATTTAAACGGTGCGCACGCAGGCAGTATTATTTATATGACCGATGCAATGAACGGCAACGATGATATAGAAAATATTAAGGATCAGCTCAAAGATGCCAAAGGACGGGGTAATTTCAAGAATCTGTTTTTGTATTCACCCAACGGCAAATCGGACGGGATAAAAGTCATTCCGCTGTCAGATATTTCCGCTAAAGATGATTTCTTAAACATCAAAAACGCCAGCCGTGATGATATTCTCGCCGCTCACCGTATTCCACCGCAATTAATGGGCATTGTACCAACCAATACAGGCGGTTTTGGTGACGTGGAAAAGGCGGGCAAAGTGTTCTTTATCAACGAAATCAAACCGCTACAAAATAAACTGAAAGCGATTAATGATTGGTTAGGCATAGAAGTCGTTAAGTTTGAGCCGTATGCGTTGCTGGAAAATAATTAAATTTCGCCTCCGATAAGATCCTTTCAAAAAAAGCATTTTGGCACAGGCTGAAATGCTTTTATTTTTTCCAAAATACCTAATGAATGTGCCAACAGATAATAATATTTACCCAATGTTATTATAACATTTTGAATATTCAAGCAAATTCAAAAAACGCCAAAATCCCCAAAATTCGCCCATTTTCCCCACCCAAAAAACGCAAGCATATCCTCGCCTCGCCCGCACGTTAAATAGGTGCTTTTTTACGCAAAAATAAAATAGTGATCCGAATAGGTAGAATCTAGGCTGATTGAGATCCAAATAATCAGATCTTTTTACGCATTTTTACGCAGAAAAACGCAATTTTGAGATCCTTGAAAAGTGATTAATGAAGTGTGACCAAAATTGTGTCCTGAATGTGACAAATAATCAAAATTTACGAGATTGATTGGTTAGGTAACTGTCTGATTATTAAGTAAATTTGATTTTAACTTTCGGCAGTTTTACAACTCCAAAACCGAATGCTGGGAGTTCGAGCCTCTCCGCCCCTGCCATTTTTCCATTTTCTATTGATTTGTAAAAGTGCGGTCAAAAATTTCCAAGATTTCTGTATTAAATAATTTCAACTAAATTAATTGGTTAATTTCTCCCCTTTGATCTTAATCAATCTTTCTTTATATTCCCCCTTGAATTTCAATCTTTATCTATATATAGTGTTTTTGTTTTTATTTGGCACAATATATTGGGGTTTGTATGGTTTCTTTTTCTGTAACAAAGCGAGATGGTTCTCATGCTAGCTTTGAAATTCAACGTATTATTAATGCGATTAAAAAAGCGGCAAAAGCGGTAAATATCCAAGATGAACGTTATTATCACAAAATTGGTCAGCAAGTTTGTGAGGAGATTTTTAGTTTATATAAAACAGACATTGATATTAGCCATATCCAACATATTGTAGAAAATAAATTAATGGCGAGTGAATACCCGCAAGTAGCAAGAGCTTACATTGAATATCGTCATGATCGTGATTTGGCTCGTGAAAAACGTAGTCTGCTTACTCAAGAAATTGAGGGACTGATTGAACAGACGAATATGGAAGTGTTAAATGAAAATGCGAACAAAGATGCCAAAGTTATCCCGACACAACGAGATTTATTAGCAGGGATTGTCGCCAAGCATTATGCGAAACACTATTTATTACCGAAAGATGTGGTTGAAGCACACGAAAAAGGCGAAATTCATTATCATGATTTAGATTATTCTCCATTTTTTCCAATGTTTAACTGTATGCTAGTGGATTTGAAAGGCATGCTAACCCATGGTTTTAAGATGGGGAACGCAGAAATTGAGCCACCAAGATCGATTGGCACAGCAACTGCTGTTACGGCACAAATTATCGCTCAAGTGGCAAGCCATATTTATGGCGGAACAACCATTAATCGTATTGATGAAGTCCTTGCTCCCTATGTACAAATTAGTTATGAAAAATTGCTCAAGATTGCCCAAGATTGGCAAATCCCCGATCCGCAAGGTTACGCTCAAACGTTAATTGAAAAAGAATGTTTCGATGCTTTCCAATCTTTAGAATACGAAGTGAATACTTTACATACAGCGAATGGTCAAACGCCTTTTGTGACATTTGGTTTTGGTTTAGGTACAAGTTGGCAGGAACGCTTGATTCAAAAATCTATTTTGCGTAATCGTATTCGTGGTTTGGGGAAAAATCATAAAACACCTGTTTTCCCTAAACTTGTGTTTACGATTAAAAAAGGGGTGAATCAAGCCACTCAGGATCCCAATTATGATATTAAAAAGCTGGCATTAGAATGTGCCTCAAAACGTATGTATCCTGATATTTTAAATTATGATCAAGTGGTAAAAGTCACTGGCTCATTCAAAGCCCCGATGGGTTGCCGTAGTTTTTTGGGTAAATATGTAGAAAATGGGCAAGAAATTCATGATGGACGCAATAATCTAGGTGTGGTTAGCTTAAACTTACCTCGTATAGCCCTAGAAGCCGAAGGCTCAGAACAACAGTTTTATCACATTTTGGATCAGCGTTTAGCCATGGCTAAAAAAGCCTTGCTTACTCGCATTGCTCGGCTTGAAAAAACCAAAGCTCGAGTTGCCCCAATTTTATATATGGAGGGTGCTTGTGGCGTACGATTAAAAGCAGATGATTATGTGGCGGATATTTTCAAAAACGGTCGAGCCTCTATTTCGTTGGGATATATTGGTATTTATGAAACGGTTAATGCCCTTTATCATGCAGGACATATTTTTGATAAACAGGATTTGCGTGAAAAAGGGATTGAGATTGTGAAGTATTTAAATCAAGCGGTTAAACAATGGACGCAAGAAACAGGCTATGCCTTTAGTCTTTATTCGACCCCAAGTGAAAATCTTTGTGACCGCTTTTGCCGCTTAGATACGAAAAAGTTCGGTGTGATTGATGGCGTGACTGACAAAGGATACTATACCAATAGCTATCATTTAGATGTTGAAAAGAAAGTGAATCCATACGATAAATTGGATTTTGAAATGCCTTATCCGCCTTTAGCCAGTGGTGGTTTTATTTGTTATGGTGAATATCCCAACGTCCAACATAACCTTAAAGCGTTAGAAGATGTATGGGATTATAGCTATGATCGAGTCCCTTATTATGGCACCAATACACCGATTGACGAATGTTATCTCTGTGGTTATTCAGGTGAATTTGAATGTACGAGCAAAGGGTTTACCTGTCCGAAATGTGGCAACCACGATAGCAACACTGTATCGGTGACTCGCCGTGTATGTGGTTATTTAGGTAGTCCTGATGCTCGACCTTTTAATTCAGGTAAGCAAGAAGAAGTGAAACGTCGAGTCAAACATTTGTAAAGGCAAAGTGCGGTATTTTTCCTCAAACTTTTGTCAAAAGCACCGCACTTTTTTAATGATATGAACTATTTACAATATTATCCTGTGGATATCGTTAATGGCGAAGGCACACGCTGTACCATTTTTGTGAGTGGCTGTGAACATGCTTGTAAAGGCTGTTATAATCAAAAAAGTTGGTCATTTAGTGCGGGTTTGCCTTTTGATCGTGCGATGGAAGAACAAATTATTCAGGATTTACAAGATACGAGAATTAAACGCCAAGGATTAACCCTTTCTGGCGGTGATCCCTTACACCCTCGCAATGTGGAATCATTGTTACCTTTTGTGAAACGGGTAAAACAACAATGCCCAGATAAAGATATTTGGCTCTGGACAGGCTATAAATTAGCGGAACTAAATGATCAGCAACGTCAGATGTTACCCTATATTGATGTGTTAATTGATGGTAAATTTATCCAACAACAAGCTGATCCTAGCTTGATTTGGCGTGGTTCGGCTAATCAGGTGATATATCGACTCAACGAGATAAAATAAAGCAAAAGTGCGGTGTTTTTCACCGCACTTTTCCTAATAAAATTAACTTCTAAAGTTTATCCACCAACTTAACCGCATCACCAATATAATTCGCTGGTGTCAACTGTTGTAAACGCACTTTCTCTTCTTCTGGAATCGCCAGTTTTTCCACAAATTCCCGCATGGCTTGTTCATCAACACGTTTGCCACGGGTTAATTCTTTTAGCTTTTCATAAGGTTTTTCAATGCCATAGCGACGCATCACGGTTTGAATGGGTTCGGCTAATACTTCCCAGTTTTGGTTAAGTTCATCACGCAAATGTTGTTCGTTCACTTCTAATTTGCTAATGCCCTTGAGCGTTGCAGCATAGGCAATTAAGCAATAACCCAAGCCGACACCGAGATTACGCAATACGGTGGAGTCGGTTAAATCACGCTGCCAGCGAGAAATTGGCAATTTTTGCCCTAAATGGCTCATCACTGCATTCGCCACCCCAAGATTGCCTTCAGAGTTTTCAAAATCGATCGGATTAACTTTGTGTGGCATGGTGCTTGAGCCGATTTCCCCTGCGATAGTGCGTTGTTTGAAATGATTTAACGCAATATAACCCCACAAATCACGGTCAAAATCAATGATAATGGTGTTAAAACGCACCACGGCATCAAAATACTCTGCAATGTAATCATGGGGTTCAATTTGGGTGGTGTAGGGATTCCATTGAATGCCAAGGGAAGTGACAAATTCTCGACTTAATTGATGCCAATCAATGTCAGGATAGGCAGATAAATGGGCGTTATAGTTGCCCACCGCACCATTAATTTTGCCTAACACATCCACTTGTTTTAATTGATTAAATTGACGGCGTAAGCGATACACCACATTCGCCATTTCTTTCCCTACGGTGGATGGCGATGCAGGCTGACCATGGGTACGGGAGAGCAATGGAATTTCTTTGTATTCGTTCGCTAACCTTGTAATTTCATCAATTAATTTTTGCCATTGTGGCAAAATCACTTCTTCACGAGCAGTTTTTAACATCAACGCATGGGACAGATTGTTAATATCTTCTGATGTACAAGCAAAATGGATAAACTCGCTAATTGCCGCCAATTCAGGCAAGGCGGCGGATTTTTCTTTTAAGAAATATTCCACCGCTTTCACATCGTGATTGGTGGTGCGTTCAATTTCTTTAATACGTCCCGCATCGGCAAGGCTGAAATTTGCCACAAGTTGATCGAGGTAATCGTTTGCTTGCTTTGACAAAGAAGAAACTTCCGCAATTTGTGCTGTAGATGCCAATTTTTGTAACCAACGTACTTCAACGGTGACACGGAATTTTAATAGACCAAACTCGCTAAAAATACCACGTAAAGCCGTGGTTTTATCTTGATAGCGACCATCAATCGGGGAAAGGGCAGTTAACGCATTGAGTTGCATAGTATTGAAAGACATAGAGATTTTGCTCCGTTAAATAGTTTCATATAATTGTTGTGCCATATTTAGGATCTTACGGCGAGAGAATAGCAGTTGCCATTTGCTACCACCTACTTGTTGCCAAAGCATAGCCGCTCGAACACCCGCTAGCAAACAGGCTCGAATACGGTTTTGAATAGATGGTTGCTGTAAATATTCCGCATTACCGAATATTTGAATCCGTTTACCCAATGGACTGAGAATATCGGTATAGATAGTAGCAATTTTTTCTAACATGGTTTCATCAAGCAGTGAATAATATTCTAATTGCGTTGGCATATATTGAATACGATGGGCGAGCTGAGATTTCGCTTCCGCATTATCTTGTAATCTGCCAGCCATTGCCACTAAGCTCAACCAATAGCGAGCGAGTTCAGGGTTTTGAGCATTTAGTTGTTCAATTAAGGTTTCTAAACCTAATTTGATATTATCCAACGAACCACCAAAAACCGCCAATGTATCAGTTGGGTGTGTTTGTAATAAACTTTTTAAAGAAACTTCTAGGGCATAGGTATTCGCTTGCCCTCGTTGTGCAAACTGTTGCACTAATCTTGCCGACTGACAAACCCCAGCTAGGGCGAGAGTGATGTCTTGATAATTTGCCATGTTTTTTGATGAAGATGAAGTTAGAAATTGGAGGCATAATAGCATTTTTTGAGGTAATTTTAAAGGAGCTTAAAATCGCTTGTATTATTGAGCTTGTGGTGTTTTCTTTTTCAAAATTATAGGTAATTGATAAACCACCAATGCTCCTAAAATACACAAACAACCTAAGGTTTTGCTCCAATTAAGCTGTTCGCCTAATAGTAAAATGCTAAATAGCAATGTCCAAACAGGTTCTAAAATCATAATAATGGCAGCATTGGCAACGTGGCAATATTTTTGTCCGATAGTTTGCAATAACATTCTGGCATTGGTAGCAAGTAATAATGCCGCAAGAAACCACCCCCAACTTGGGGCAGAAATGGTGTCTGGAAAGGTTTCAAATAATAATGAATAGCCACTACAAAAAATTCCTACCACACCCACTTGTAACGTGGTTAGAGCCAATACAGGAATATGGCGAGAAAATTGATTATTTAGTACAAAATAAATTGCCCCACATAATGAAGAAGAGAGGAAAATTAGGCTACCTAAGGAAAAATGCAACGTTCCTTTAGATAACGCTAATAATAGTAATCCTAAGGCAGCTATGGGTAAGGCAATCCAGAAAATACGATGTGGGCGATCTTTGAAAATCCACCAAGATAATAGCGGTGAAATAAGCATGGCAAGGCTGACTAAAAATGCGCCTTCACCGAAATGCTCGCTATGTACCAAACCAAATAACCACAGGGTTAAATAAATGGCATAACATAAACCAACGGCACAAGATCTCCATATTTGTTCACTTGATAGTTGTTTTAAACTGCGGTAAGCAAAAGGCAAATAGAGTAAAAAAGCAATGCTAAAACGTAGCCCCATGAAACCTAAAGGGGGGAATTCTATTAACGCATTTTTTGAGAAAAACCACCCAGAAGCGGCAATAATTGTGACAACGAAGAGAATGATTTCGCCACGATACTTATTAAGCATTGTTTCAAGCATAGCTTTCCCATGAAAGTTCATCAAAAATCACCGCACTTTTTCCCATCTTAGCGATGCCTGTCCAAAAGTGCGGTGAATTTTACATCTATTTTTATTTATCAAAATACACTTTCTTCAACGCCAATTCCAATCCACGAAACTCTGCCAAACCACGCAAACGCCCGATGGCGGAATAACCTGGATTAGTTTTCTTTTTCAAATCATCCAGCATTTGATGACCGTGATCGGGACGCATTGGGATTAATCTCGTGTCGCCATTGGCTTTACGGCGATATTCTTCCGCAAGCAAGGCTTTGACTACACCGAACATATCCACGTCGCCTGCCAAATGATCCGCTTCGTGGAAACTTAACGGATTGTCTTCCCGTTGGGTGGCTCGCAAGTGAGCGAAATAAATCCGATCGGCAAAACGTTCGGTCATGGCGACTAAATCGTTATCAGGACGAACACCGAAAGAGCCTGTACACATGGTAAAACCATTGGCAGCCAAAGGTTGCGTGTCAACATACCATTGCATATCGTCAATAGTGGACACAATGCGTGGCAGCCCTAAAATCGGGCGTGGTGGATCGTCAGGGTGGACTGCCATACGAATTCCGACTTCTTGTGCCACAGGGATAATTTCGTTTAAGAAATACGCCAAATGGGTACGGAATTTTTCAGGGGTAATGCCGTTGTAGCGATCCAGTTGAGCCTGAAATTCTTCCAATGTGTAGCCTTCTTCTGCCCCTGGAAGACCAGCGATAATATTTTTAGTAAGCGTGCTAATTTCATCTGCGGTCATTTGCTCAAAATAGGCTTGGGCTTGTTGACGTTCTTCCGCTGTATAAGTTTGTTCTGCATTTGGGCGTTTTAAAATATGCAATTCAAATGCCGCAAAGGCAATATGATCAAACCGCAATGCCTTTGAACCGTCTGGCATTTCATAAGCTAAATCGGTTCTCGTCCAGTCCAACACGGGCATAAAATTGTAGCAGACCGTATCAATCCCACATTGAGCGAGATTGCGTAAGGTCTGTTTATAATTATCAATCCACGTTTGAAAATGGCCTGTTTGGGTTTTGATTTCTTCGTGCACAGGCACGCTTTCTACTACTGACCACGTCAGCCCAGCTTGCTCAATCACGGTTTTGCGTTTTTCAATTTCGTCCACTGTCCACACTTGCCCATTGGGGATATGATGCAATGCCGTTACAATACCTGTTGCCCCTGCTTGACGGATGTCGGAAAGGGAAACGGGATCTTTAGGGCCGTACCAACGCCATGTTTGTTCCATAGAAAACTCCTTATAATTTATTAATTTAGTCCCACTGACACAGGATTGACGTTAAACAAAAAACCATCAAAATTTGGATCTTCAAGATCGGAAAGTTCAAACAGTTTTTGTTTTACGTTTTCCAAATGTTGCCACATGGTTTTTTTCGCCAGTGCTGGATCTTTTCGTTGTATGCTAGTTAAAATTGTTTCGTGATCTTTTAACCACATTTTGCGATATTGATGATCGCTAATATGTAGATGTAAACCTTTCCACATCGGATTATTGCGGTATTTCCACAGCTCTTTTTGCAGATTAATTAACACTTCATTTTGGGTAATTTCCGCAATGGCACTGTGAAATTCTTCATCTTCGGAATAATCTTCATCATTTTGCTCCAGCGTAATACGCTCACGACTTAAAATATCTTTTAGGCGTAAAATATCATTGCGACTCGCCTGAATCGCTGCAAATTCGGCAATGCTACTTTCGACCAATTGGCGAGCTTGCAACAATTCAAATGGTCCCACGTCGGCATATTCATAATTATCATCATTTTGTGCAACGGCTTTCGGTAACGCCGTCACATACACACCTGAGCCTTTACGCACGGAAACGAGATCGTCTAATTCCAACATAATAATGGCTTCACGAATCACCGTGCGACTGACATTCATCAGTTCTGCCAAATCCCGTTCAGGCGGTAAACGATCTCCCACTTGATAAACACCATCAACTAGCTGTTGTTTTAATATGGCTCCGATTTTTTTATAGGAGCGTAATTCTGCATCTGTCATGATTTAATCCTTTTTCACCATATCCGCTAAAGCCAGTTGTTCCCCCGATGTAAAAGGAACGCCATTGACTGTTAACGCTCTTTTCTCCGTTTTAGGTAAGCGGATTTTTAATGTATGATAGGCAGGTTGCCAATCGCCTTTTTTGTGAATCGTCAGTGAAATTTTATCGTTATCACAGGTTAATTTTAGCACTAATTGCAACGATTTATTTTGTTGATATTGGAAAGTTTCGCCATCGTCATCAAAAATCGTGCTTTCAGCTTGCCCATTTTTAGCAAAAGGGAAAATCACTAATTCTCGGCTATTGTCTAAACGACTATTTGTGTAAGCTGTCCGCTCTGACATAGGGATAATGCTGCCTGCTTTAACAAATAATGGAATTCGCTCAAGCGGTGCAGAAATCTGAATGCTTTGCCCTGCTTGATAATATTGCTGATCATAAAAATCATACCAACCTGCGTGATTTTGTGGCAAATAAACTTCTCGCTCACGTTGCCCTTGTTCCACCACGGAAGCCACTAATAAATCTTGTCCAAACAGATAATCATCGGTTTCTGCATAGGTTTGTGGATCTTGCGGATGATCTAAAAAGGTTGGGCGTAACATCGGCTCTAACTGACTGTGAGCTTGCCAAAAAATGTTGTAAATATAGGGCATTAGGCGATAACGCAATTTAATCGTCTCACGAATAATCGGGGTAATTTCGGGATACATCCAAGGTTCATTGACGGTTTTGTCATCATTCCAAGAATGAATGGTAAAACGGGGATGGAAAATCCCATTTTGTACCCAACGCACGAATAATTCAGGATCAGGTTTATTGCCTGAAAAACCGCCCACATCATGTCCCACGTTATACAAACCAGATAAACTCATACCCAATCCCATACGAATGTTATAACGCAAGGTGTTCCAGTTAGTGCGATTATCCCCTGACCAAGTTTGTACATAGCGATTCATCCCCGGGCTGCCCGAACGAGAAATCAAATAAGGACGTAAATTCGGGGCAAATTCTTGTTGTGCTTCAAAGGATGCTTTCATCATTAACAAAGGTTGCAACGGACGAATGAGTTTAATCGGAATGGGTTTGCCAAAGCCTTGGCATTGGGCATTGCCGTCCCACACTTCATATTCGTTATTGTCGTTCCAAGTAGAATCTATGCCGTATTCCAACAACTGTTGAGTGACATTTTGTTTCCACCATTGCACGGTGTTTGGGTTAGTAAAATCCAAATGGGAGCCTTCATCGTCCCAAAATACCGAGCGTTCAGGTTGGTTGCTTTCAGAATCTTGAATAAACAAACCTAGCTCTTGCACTTCTTTGTATTTCGGGTGATCTTGCAACAAGCAAGGTTTAATATTCGCTGCCACTTTCATGCCTGCTTGATGAAAATGAGCGGTCATTTCCTGTGGCGTTGGCACTTTGTCATGGTTCCAGTTAAACACATAACGTTTATTGCCAATGGACGTATAACCTGATGACAATTGGAAAGAATCGCAAGGAATATCATGTTCAGCACATAAATCCACAAATTTTTTCAGTTGTTCTTGTGCATCAGGGGCATCGGTGTAACTCATGGTGGAACCGCTATAACCTAATCCCCATTTTGGTCCGAAAATCATACCGCCTGTGAGTGCGGTGTATTTTTTGGTAATGCCTAATACACTTTCGCCAGCGATGACATAATAATCCAAATCGCCATCTTCTGCTCGGTAGCTCCGATAGGCGGTGTGATAATTATCTAATTCATTGCCTAAGTCAAACCAGCAAGACGCTAAATTATCGTAATAAAGCCCGAAACTGACGTCTGGTTTTTGGGTGATATAAAAAGGAATATGTTTATACAACGGATCGGTGGTTTCCGCATTATAGCCCATGGCATCTAAATTTCGCATTTCAAAGCGGCGACCCTTACGGTTGAGATTCCCTGCTTTTTCGCCTAAACCGTAGTAATTTTCTACCGCACTTCGTTCAATAAAATGGGAAATTCTGCCATCATTCACGCCGAATAAATACGCCCCTGTTTGGCGATCTTGTAATAGTGGCTGCCATTGTCCGTTATGTTGATATTGCCATTCTAAGTACAAGGGTTGATGCACTCGTACTTTTAATTTTTCCGTGGCAATTTCAATCACATTACCTTGTTGGGATAGTTGATATTCAGGTAAAGAAAAGCCGTCTATGGAAAAACGATCTCGCCCTTGCCAATCAATATCCGTTTGGTTTGGCGTAATCGCCCAAGTGCGGTCTAATTTGAATTGATTTTTTTTGCTGAATGCCACACGGATAATATCTTGCTCCAACACAAAAATATGCAATACATAATCTCGTTCACATTGAACATCGATACGATTATTTTCGTTTTTTATGAGCTGAATTAGTTTTAATGTTTTCATTATTTCAGTCCTATTATTAATATCCGAGTAATGTTCTTGGTAGCCATAAACTTAAGTCTGGTACAAAGGTGACAATTAATAAGGTAATAATTAATACGGCATAGAATGGTAATATGGGTTTAATCACTTTATCAATTTTCACCCCAGCCACAGAACAACCCACAAACAAGGTAGAACCTACAGGTGGTGTACAAATACCAATGGAAAGATTAAATGCCATTAAAATCCCAAAATGTACAGGATCCATACCTAATTCTGTTACAATCGGCAAGAAAATCGGGGTGAAGATTAACAAGGCTGGCGTCATATCCATAAACGTTCCCACGATTAATAAAATCAAATTGATAATCAGTAAAATCACAATGGGGTTTTCTGACACGGCTAATAACGCATCGCTAATGGTATAAGGAATATCCGCATTGGCCATCGCCCATGACATCCCCATGGATGCTCCGATTAAGAGTAATACGATGGAAGTCGTCACCATTGCATCAAGGATGATGGTTGGTAATTCTTTGAGTGAAATTTCTTTATAAATCAACATGGAAAGAATTAACGTGTAAACCACCGCAATAGCTGATGCTTCGGTTGCAGTAAAAATTCCCCCAATAATACCACCGATAATGACAACCACAAGACCTAAGCTTGGTAAGGCATCAAGGGTTTTATGAGCTACTTCTTTTAATGTTGGTTTCGGCGAAACAGGATATTTATTCTTCTTGGCAATCACATAAGCCACGACCATAATGCCCAATCCCATTAAAATCCCTGGAATGTAACCCGCTAAAAATAATGCCCCAATGGATGTTCCCCCTGAAATTAAAGAATAGACAATAAATGTATTACTTGGCGGAATCAACAAACCTGTTGGTGAAGATGTAATATTCACAGCGGCAGAAAAGGCAGGATCATAGCCTTCTTTCTTTTGTAGCGGTGCCATTGTACCACCGACTGCCGCCGCTGCGGCTACCGCTGAACCTGAAATTGAACCAAACATCATATTGGCTAACACATTGACGTGAGCCAAAGAACCTGGTAAACGACCGCCCAACACTTTGGCAAATTCAATTAAACGTATAGCAATGCCACCACGGTTCATAATATTGCCAGCTAAGATAAAAAACGGAATCGCCAATAAGGAAAAGCTATCTAATCCCGATGCCATTTTTTGCGAAACCACCGAAATTGCCGCATCAAATGGGACGGCTAACATAATGGTGAGTAGAGAAGACACCCCAATAGCGAAAGAAATTGGTACACCAATTGCAAGAAAGAAGAAAAAACTGCCTGCCAGTGTAATAATTGTTGTCCATTCCATAGTAAATTCCCCTAATTTTTGACTGATAATTGGTGGATTTCAGACACAAGATCTCTCAGTAAAAATACTGACATAAAGAATCCACTCATGGGTAAGGCGAGATAAACTAATCCCATTTGAATCCCTAGCACAGGTGAAATTTGACCTGAACTGAGCGTTTCTGCTGCTAAACGTCCACCACCATAAATCATAATGACACATACAAAAAATAACCCAATGAGATTAATAATAATTTTTAGACTGTTATGTTTGGTTGGGCTCGTTTCCAGTTTGCTTAAGAGTAAATCAATCGCAAGGTGTTTTTTCTGCCCAAGTCCATAAGCTGCTCCAATTAACCCTACCCAGATAAATAGAAAACGAGCAAGTTCATCAGTAATTGTACTCGGGTTGTTTAGTACATAACGAGAAAATACTTGCCAGACGACTGAAATCACTAAACCAATGCATAGCACTATGCAAAAAGTAGCTAAGGTTCTATCAAGTAAATTGATGAGTTTTGTCATAATTTCCCCTTACGGTATAAAGAAAAAGGTGATTTGATAAATTGGTAAACCAAATATACCTATATTTTACTAAAATAACAGCTTTTTTGTTATTTTTTTATCAAAAGTGTGATGGAGATCACAAATTTGAACAAAATTGGTTGATTGCTTTTTATTTTGGTCTAATATCTTTGTGTGTCAAGAGACGTTGTTTTAGCTCTCGGCTTAAACTTTTATTTGATATATTAATTTTAATGGAGAATTCATTATGCTTATCAAGAAAAATCTTATCGCTTTAACATTAACAGGCCTAATGGCTGCAACAATGTCATTATCAACGGCAGCTAAAACGACGTTAAAGTTAAGCCATAACAACGACAAAACCCATCCAGTGCATATTTCAATGCAAAATATGGCTGATGAAGTGAAACAGTTGACTAATGGCGAAGTGATCATTCGCATTTATCCGAATAGCCAATTAGGCAATCAACGTGAATCAATGGAATTAATCCAATCAGGTTCCCTTGATATGGCAAAATCCAATGCCAGTGAATTAGAAGCCTTTGAGCCATCTTATGGGGCGTTTAATGTACCTTATTTGTTTAAAGATGCCGATCATTATTATAAAGCCTTACTGGATCCTGAAGTTGGTGGCAAGATTTTAGATTCCACCAAAGGAAAAGGTTTTATTGGTTTAACCTACTATGATGCAGGTTCTCGCAGTTTTTATGCAGCTAAACCGATTAAAACACCTGCTGATTTGAAAGGCTTGAAAGTGCGTGTTCAACCAAGTCCAAGTGCATTGGAAATGGTAAAACTGATGGGAGCATCACCAACACCACTCGCTTTTGGTGAACTTTATACCGCACTTCAACAAGGCGTGGTGGATGCAGCTGAAAATAACCCAACGGCATTGACCTTAATGCGACATGGTGAAGTATCTAAATTCTTTAGTGAAGATGAACATACCATTATTCCTGATGTATTGTTAATCAGTGAAAAATCTTGGGAAAAATTGACACCAGAACAACAAAACGCCGTGAAAAAAGCTGCCGCCCATTCCATGATGACCCACAAAGATTTATGGGCAAAAATGGTCGCCGAAGAAGTGAAAAAAGCCAAAGAAACCTTAGGCGTAGAATTTGTGAAAGTGGATAAACAACCCTTTGTGGACGCCGTGAAACCAATGCACGACAAAGCCCTTGCCGATCCTGTGATCGGGCCTTATGTGCAAAAAATTGATGCGTTGAGATAATCTTTGAACGTATTTTATTTGGGCGAACAACAGAATAAAAATGGTTGTTCGCCCTTTAGGAATGGAATTAAGGAGTAAAAAATGTCTATTGCAAAAAATCATCATTTCAACGATAAAGTCGTGGTCATCACTGGTGCGGGTGGCGTGCTATGTGCTTATTTTGCCAAAGAAATTGCCAAAACAGGGGCGAAAGTGGCATTACTGGATATTAATTTAGAATCCGCTCAACAGTTTGCGGACGACATTGTCAAAGACGGCTACATTGCCAAAGCCTATCAAACCAATGTATTAGATTTAGCCAGTATTCAAGCTACTCGAGATGCTATCGCTCAAGACTTTGGCACTTGCGATATTTTAATCAATGGAGCTGGGGGAAATAATCCAAAAGCCACCACGGATAACGAATTTCATACCTTGAATTTACCAACCGACACTAAATCGTTCTTTGAGCTAGATAAATCAGGTATTGAATTTGTTTTTAATCTGAATTATCTCGGTACACTACTACCAACCCAAGTATTTGCTAAAGATATGATCGGCAAACAAGGGGCAAATATCATCAACATTTCCAGTATGAACGCCTACACGCCACTCACCAAAATCCCAGCTTATTCTGGTGCTAAAGCGGCGATCAGCAATTTTACCCAATGGTTGGCAGTGTATTTTTCAAAAGTGGGGATCCGTTGTAACGCCATTGCCCCCGGCTTTTTAGTCAGCAACCAAAATCGTGCCTTACTTTTTGATGAGCAAGGCAAGCCAAAAGAACGTGCCAATAAAATTCTCACCAACACCCCAATGGGACGTTTTGGCGAAGCCAATGAATTATTGGGCGGTATTTTATTCTTAATGGATGAAAATTACGCCAGCTTTGTTAATGGGGTGGTGTTGCCGATTGATGGTGGATTTTCTGCTTATAGTGGTGTGTAAGGGGGCGTTATGAAACCGTTTATGGGTGAAGATTTTTTGCTTTCTAATGAAGTTGCTCGCCAGCTTTATCACGATTACGCCAAAGATCAGCCAATTTTTGATTATCACTGCCATTTATCGCCAAAAGAAATTGCAGAAAATCGCCAGTTTAAGGATCTCGCTGAAATTTGGCTCGAAGGCGATCATTACAAATGGCGTGCTATGCGTTCGGTAGGCGTAGATGAGCGTTTTATTACGGGCAATGCCAGCAATATTGAGAAATATCAGGCGTGGGCAAACACTGTGCCACAATGTATCGGCAATCCGATTTACCATTGGACACATTTAGAATTACGCCGTCCCTTTGGAATCAAAGATCAACTTTTTAACCCTGAAAGTGCGGTAAAAATTTGGGAAATTTGTAATGAAATGTTGCAACAATCCGAATTTTCCGCTCGGGGCATTATGCAGCAAATGAATGTGAAATTGTCTGGTACAACGGACGATCCGATTGATAGTTTGGAATATCACAAGGCCATTCAAGCGGATGCCAGTTTTGATATTGACGTCGTGCCAAGCTGGCGACCTGATAAAATTTTCAAAATCGAATTGCCCCAATTCAATAGCTACATTGAACAGTTGGGAATCGTTGCCGATGTGGACATTCTCACCTTTGCGGATTTACAAAAAGCGATGTTAAAACGCCTTGATCATTTTGATTTGCACGGTTGCAAATCAGCGGATCACGGCATTGAAATTGTGCGTTTTGCTCCGATTCCCGATGAAAGCGATCTCGATCAGATTTTGCAGCTCAGACGAAGTAATCAACCTTTAACCGAACAACAAATTGCTCAATTTTCCACCGCTGTTTTAGTGTGGCTAGGCAAGCAATATCATCAACGTCAATGGGTCATGCAAATGCACATTGGGGCGTTACGTAATAATAACAGCCGAATGTTTAAACTGTTGGGGGCGGACAGTGGTTTTGATTCCATTGGTGATCGTCCTTATGCGGAAAATCTTTCCCGATTGCTGGATACCATGGATCAAACGGATCAACTGCCGAAAACCATTCTTTATTGTTTAAATCCACGAGATAACGAAATGATCGGGGCGATGATCGGTAATTTCCAAACAGGCGGTGTCGCTGGCAAAATTCAATTCGGTTCAGGTTGGTGGTTTAACGATCAAAAAGACGGCATGGAACGCCAATTACAACAGCTTTCGCAACTCGGGTTACTCAGCCAATTTGTGGGTATGTTGACGGATTCTCGCAGTTTCCTTTCCTACACTCGCCACGAATATTTCCGCCGTATTTTATGCGAAATGATTGGCGGCTGGGTGGTCAATGGTGAAGCACCGAATGATATAAACCTGTTGGGCAATATGGTGAAAAATATTTGCTATAATAATGCAAAAGGGTATTTTAAATAGGATGGCGAGATGAAAAAAATAGCCCTACTCGGCGAGTGTATGATTGAGCTAAATGGTGAACCTTTCGGCAATATGTGGCAAACTTATGGTGGCGATAGCCTGAATACCGCCACTTATTTGGCTCGGGTGAGTTCTCCCGAGCAAATTGCGGTGTATTATGTTTCGGCACTCGGTACGGATAAATTGAGCCAAGGCATGCTTGAACATTGGCAAGCAGATGGGATTCACACTGATTGGGTGTTGCGTGATGAAAATCGTACCGCAGGCTTGTATTTAATTCAGTTGGATAAACAAGGCGAACGCACGTTTTTATATTGGCGGAATCAATCGGCTGCACGCTATTTGCTGCAACATGCGGATTATCCTGCAGTTTTAGCACAGTTGAAAGCCGTAGATATGCTTTATTTAAGCGGTATTAGTCTTGCAATTTTGTCCGAAAAAGACCGCACTTTACTGATTCAACAATTAGCGGATTTGAAAAAATCAGGGGTGAAAATTGCCTTTGATAGCAACTTCCGACCAAAATTGTGGGATAATCTGAAACAAGCTCAAGATAGTTATAAACAGCTTTTGCCATTGGTGGATATTGCTTTAGTCACTTTTGATGATGAGCAATTATTATGGAATGATACTGATGAACAAGCAACTATTGCACGTCTTTCCCAATTTGATATTGACATTATTGTGGTGAAACAAGGCAGTCGTGGAGCGGTATTTTATCAAAACGGCAAGCAGACTTTT
Organism: Lonepinella sp. BR2357; assembly: GCF_051851525.1. NCBI lineage: Bacteria > Pseudomonadati > Pseudomonadota > Gammaproteobacteria > Pasteurellales > Pasteurellaceae > Lonepinella > Lonepinella sp. BR2357. The sequence continues at coordinate 50,773 of NZ_JBPDVG010000008.1, forward strand.
GTCCCCACCACGAAAATTGATAATGTGATAGACACCACTTCTGCAGGCGATTCTTTTAACGCTGGTTTTCTAAGCGGTTACTTACAAGGCAAACCATTAGAAATTTGCTGTCAACAAGGCAACCAACTGGCAGGTATCGTTATTCAACACAAAGGTGCAATTATTGAAAAATCCGCCACCGACCATTTACGCAACCAATTTAATTAAGGAAATATTATGTCATACACAACCGAACAACTAATTGAAAAACTCAAAACGCTTAAAGTCGTCCCTGTGATTGCCGTGGACGATGCTCAAGATATTTTGCCACTCGTCAAAGCCTTGTCTGATAACGGCTTACCCGTAGCCGAAATCACATTCCGCTCAGCTGCGGCTGAAGAATCCATTCGTCTTGTCCGTCAGCAATATCCTGATGTATTAATTTTAGCAGGTACTGTGTTGACCGCGGAACAAGTGGTTGCAGCAAAAAACGCTGGAGCAGATGCGATCGTAACACCAGGATTTAACCCAAAAATCGTGCAACTTTGCCAAGATTTAGGTTTGCCAATTACCCCCGGGGTGAACAATCCTATGTCCATTGAAGCCGCCCTTGAAATGGGCATCACTGCCGTGAAATTCTTCCCAGCGGAAGCCAGTGGTGGGGTGAAAATGATTAAAGCCTTACTCGGCCCTTATGGCAATTTGCAAATTATGCCAACGGGAGGAATTTCACCGACCAATATTAAAGACTATTTGGCGATTCCAAATGTCGTCGCTTGTGGTGGTTCTTGGTTTGTGGAAAAAGCCTTGATTAAAGCGAAAAATTGGGATGAAATTGGGCGATTGACGAGAGAGGCAGTTGGGTTAGTAAAGTAAGACGGTAAGCCAATCCTGATACAAAATGCGGTGAGTTTTATTTCACCGCATTTTTGCATGAATCAGAGTACTTACTTTGGCTCACCCACAGGCAAAATTACTCGCCCAAAGCTCTCATTAATCACATCCGCCGCCGCCAAATAAAAGGCACAAAGCGCAGTGATTAACCCCAAATAACCGCCGAGGTTCACAATGGCGTGGTTACCTGTTGCATCACCGATAGCTAATGCATAGAACGTTAAGGTTAAAAAGAAGAAGATGGCTCTTAAGGCCTTGGCTTTTGCCAGTGTGCCTAAAAACATCATTAAGGTGAATGTTCCCCAAGCGCCTAAATACCATGCTACGAAAGTTGCCGGCGTTTCACCTTTGAATAACGTGACGAATAACGCCCATGACCACCAGAACGCACCGTAGCTAATAAACGCAGTGAAACCAAAGGTATTGCCTTTTTTGTATTCAAACATACCTGCGATCATTTGTGCGGTCCCGCCAAATGCGAATGCCATGGCGACCACTAATCCCACACTTTTCACATCGAAAATACCTGCGTTAATTAAACATAATAACCAGGTTGTGAGTGCAAAACCACATAAACCAAGTGGAGCAGGGTTAGCTAAACCGTCTTTGACTGTTGACATAAAATTTCCTTTCAAGAATAAATAAGAGACGAAAAAAGGGCGCTAGTATGTCTGATTTTTGCACAAAAAGAAAGAGGGGAGAGAAAATAATTTTTCCTAGCCAAGAAAGCTAAAAATATCAACTTAGAGGGGATATGAAAGTAAATAAAAACCCACCTTAAAGGCGGGTTGTAGAGAAAGCATATTATTCGCAATTAAGCGTTTACTTCATCTTTTAATGCTTTACCTGCAACGAATGCTGGCACTTTAGAGGCTTTGATTTTGATTTCCGCACCAGTTTGTGGGTTGCGACCTGTGCGAGCTTTACGTGCGTTTACTTTGAATGTACCAAAACCAATTAATTGTACTGGGTCGCCAGCTTTTAAACTACCAGAAATGGCAGTTAAAGTCGCTTCTAATGCAGCTTTGGCATCTTTTTTAGTTAATTTGGCTTCTGCTGCAATGGCATCGATTAAATCTGTTTTATTCATTTTTAAGTACCTTATAATGTTGGATTGAATATTTAGGTAAAGCCTTTATTTACCTACTTCTAACGACTGTAAGAACAGTGCGCATAGATTAAACAAAATTTAATCGAAAGCAAAGCACTATTTTACAAATTTGTGGCAAAGATCACATTATTGAGTGATTTCTATACCAATATTTGAGATTTTGCTACTTCGGATCTCGTTTTTGAGGTCTAAAATGAGATCGATATCCCGTTCTTCGCATTCTTTCAAGGTGCGGAAGATCTGCCATTGCACATCTAATTCTTGCTCAATTTCCACCGCACTTTTTAATTCTGTTTCGGATAATTCTCGCTCTTGTTCGGTTTCTAACAGGGTGGCGACGGTTTGCAAAGATAATTGGCTGATTTTGATACTTTGTTCTAAATTTTCACCGGCAATAATGGCGTGCAGCAAATCGCCCAATCCCTCTGCGGCATCTAATGCAGGCACCACGCCAAAAAAGTCATAATCGTTGACATCGGGAATAATTTCTTCCAACTTTTCTAATTGGTTTTCAAAATTGATTTTTGCCCCTTTGACGGTTAAATATTCCCAGACTAAATTGAGGATATTTTGATAGGTTTTTGCGTTGTCAGGTTGTTCGGTGACTTGGCAAAATAACTGAAAATTCGGCCACATGCGTTCACATAAGCATGCCATAAAGGTTAAATGTTGCCAAGTTTCAAAGTGTTCAAGGCGTTTTTGAATGGGGTTTCGCATAACCGTTCCTTTTATTGATGATAAGGTTTGGAATACTGATGAATGGTGTCCACCAGCACTTTGGGGCTTTCTACCGGTACATCTTGATGAATACCGTGCCCGAGATTAAATACGTGTCCAGAACCCTGTCCAAAGTCGGCCAAAATAGACCGCACTTCTTGCTCAATCCGTTCGGGTGAAGCATAAAGCACGCTAGGGTCAATATTGCCTTGCAACGCCACTTTATGCCCTACTTGGGCTTTGGCTTTGGCAAGATCTACTGTCCAATCTAACCCAATGGCATCACAGCCTGTATTTACAATTTGTTCTAACCACAAGCCGCCACCTTTGGTAAACAAGGTCACCGGCACTTTGCGACCGTCATTTTCTCGAATCAGACCGTCTACGATTTTGTGCATATACTGCAAGGAAAAATCCATATAATCTCGATGAGCGAGTACGCCACCCCAAGTGTCAAAAATCATCACAGATTGTGCGCCCGCTTTGATTTGGGCGTTTAAATAGAGCATAACGCTGTCCGCGACTTTATCCAACAACTGATGTAATAACTGCGGTTCGGTATACAACATTTTTTTGATTTTGGTAAAGGCTTTGCTTGAACCGCCCTCTACCATATAGGTTGCCAATGTCCATGGGCTGCCCGAGAAACCAATTAACGGTACCTCGCCTTTCAGCTCACGGCGAATAGTTCGCACAGCATTCATCACATATTGTAATTCCACTTCTGGATCAGGAATAGGCAAATTTTGCACCGCACTTTGGCTGTCAATCGGGCGAGCAAATTTAGGGCCTTCGCCAACGCCAAAACTCAAGCCTAAGCCCATGGCATCAGGGATGGTCAAAATATCCGAAAACAAAATCGCTGCATCTAAGTCATAACGGCGCAACGGTTGTAAAGTCACTTCGCAGGCTAAATCCGCATTGCGACAGAGTGACATAAAATCCCCCGCCTCTGCTCGAGTGGCTTTGTATTCGGGTAAATATCGCCCCGCTTGGCGCATGAGCCACACGGGGGTGTAATCCACGGGTTCACGCAATAGGGCTTTTAAATAACGGTCATTTTTTAATGTTGACATGGATTATTCCTAATTATAAATTCGTTTTGGTTCTCACCCACAAATCCGCATATTTCACAAAGGTAGAATGGGCAGATAACACCGCTAATAAAAAGCCTTGTTTGCCGTCTAAAAAGCCCGCTTTGAGTAAATACATTTTCACAAAGCAACCTAAAGCGTGGGTTACGCCGTCCAATAAACTGGCGGTTTTGCCTTGAACTTGACGTTGTTCCGCCCAGGCTTTGGCATAGCTGGCGGATTTAACTAAATAATGGTGTACATTTTTGTAGGTGAAATGGGCTAAATCGCCGTTGAGTTTTTCGACTTTGGCGGCAGCGGGGTAATGCACACGTTCATGCACTAACTCATCGCCATATTTGGCGTAGTCCGTTTGATATAAGCGTACCACATAATCGGGATACCAACCTGAATGGCGGATTTCACGACCGAATACGGTGCTTAAACGGTTGATTTGATAAAGGGTATTTTCTGCATTATTTTGCACCGCAGTTTGAATGGATTGCGCTAATTCGGGGCTAACTCGTTCATCAGCATCCAACCATAACACATAATCACTGGTGACATATTGTTGTGCAAGCTGACGTTGTTTGCCAAAACCTTGCCAATCGGTATTGGAATAAAATTTTGCGCCGTAGGATTGGGCAATTTCTTGCGTATTGTCCGTGCTACCGCTATCCAAAATCACAATTTCATCCGCCCAATCTTTGACGGTGTCTAAACATTGCGCCAAATCTTGGCTTTCATTTTTCACAATCATGGCAACAGCGATCGTCGGCATAAGCATTCTCTTGTTATCGATAAAAAATTTTCATTATTCTAACCGCACTTTCTAGCAAAACCAACTAAATATCGCTATAATCGGTGTGTTTATTTATATTCATTTAACAAAAGGAAGATTAACATGGGCTTAGAAAGCGTTCCAGCAGGTAAAGCGCTACCTGACGATATTTATGTAGTAATTGAAATTCCGGCAAATTCCGATCCAATCAAATACGAAGTGGACAAAGAAACGGGGACATTATTTGTTGACCGTTTTATGGCAACCGCCATGTTCTACCCCGCCAACTATGGCTATGTGAACAACACCTTATCTTCTGACGGTGATCCAGTAGATGTGTTAGTGCCAACGCCATATCCATTACAACCGGGTTCGGTGATCCGTTGTCGTCCAGTGGGTGTGTTAAAAATGACTGATGAGGCGGGTGGTGATGCGAAAGTCGTTGCGGTGCCACATACCAAATTAAGCAAAGAATACGATCACATTCAAGATGTGGGCGATTTACCGGCGTTATTAAAAGCCCAAATCCAACACTTCTTCGAAAGCTATAAAGCGCTTGAAGCAGGAAAATGGGTGAAAGTCGAAGGCTGGGGCGATGTGAACGAGGCTCGCCAAGAGATTTTAGACTCCTTTGAGCGTGCGAAAAAATAATCCAATAGAGATGCCGTCTTACCTTGGTAAGGCGGTATTTTTTTATCAGATCAGTGGGGAATTTTATGCTAAAACGTAAATTGATAGTGACTTGCCTTGCGACCACTATGTTAGTGAGTTGCGCCACCAGTACGGAAATAAACCAACAATCTGAAACTCAATATGCACAAATCCTTGCACAAGCGAAACAAAAAGGCATATTGGATACCAGTTCAACCACTTCTAAACGGGTACACAAGATTTTTCGTGTAATGCAACCCTATGCGGAACGAGAAAATAACACCGGCACCAAATTTAACTGGCAAATTGCGGTGGTGAAAAATACTGAGCTGAATGCTTGGGCAATGCCGGGTGGAAAAATGATGTTCTACACCGGATTAGTGGATAAATTAGCCTTAACTGATGATGAAATTGCCACCGTAATGGGGCATGAAATGGCCCATGCGTTAAAAGAACATGGAAAATCTTCACGGAATTTTGGCGTATTTACGGCCGTATTAGGCACCGCAGTCGAACTTGGGGCGAGCGCTGCACTGGGTGTTGACTTGCAAGGCTTAGGGAGCGGCACAGTCGATTTAATTACCAACAAGCCTTATTCCCGTAGCCATGAAACGGAAGCTGATGAAGTCGGTATTATGCTGATGGCAAAATCCGGTTATAATCCACAAGCAGCGCCAAAACTCTGGCAAAAAATGCAGGCACAAGGCGGTTCAAGTAAAGTCGCCAGTCTGTTCTCCACTCACCCAAGTGATGAAGAACGTCAAGCGAACTTACAACGTTTATTGCCACAAGCCATGGAAGTGTATAAACAGAAAAAATAACCGGCGGTATGTTGACAGGGCTGAGTTAGCCCTTGTTATTCTGGTTTTTTTCCTCTTTTTTCACTTCGTCCCATAAAATATCCATTTCTATCAAATTACTTTGCGCAAAGGTTTTACCTTGCTGTGTTAATTTTTGTTCCACCACTCGAAAACGGCGTTCAAATTTATGGTTGGCTTGGCGTAGGCTTTCTTCCGCCTGACATTTCAAATGACGGCTTAAATTGACCGTGGCAAATAACAGATCGCCGACTTCTTCTTGGATTTTAGTCTGATCTAAGTGCGGTTGATTTAATTCCTGTTTTACTTCTTCTAGCTCTTCTTGCACTTTGTTGAGTACATCCTGAAGTTCCGTCCAATCAAAGCCCACTTTGGCGCATTTTTTCTGTAATTTTTCCGCACGCAACAAGGCTGGAAAGGCATGAGGGACATTATCCAAAATGGACTGCTGTTTTCCCTCGGCTGATTTTTCTTGTGCTTTCATGGCATTCCAATTCGCCAGTGCCTCTTGTTCATTACGAGCCGATTGATCGCCAAAAACATGCGGATGGCGGCGGATAATTTTCTGGCAAACCTCATTAACCACATCTTCAAAGGTGAATTTCCCGTCCTCTTTGGCGAGTTGGCTAAAAAACACCACTTGTAATAATAAATCCCCTAATTCTTCCCGTAGATTGGCCACATCCCCTTGCTCAATGGCCTCCACAGTTTCATAGGTTTCCTCAAGTAAACAAGGGATCATAGAATGGTAATTTTGTTTAAGATCCCATGGGCAACCGCCATGAGGATTGCGTAATTTAGCGATAAGTTGTACAAAATCATCAATAGTATGGGACATAGTTTTTCCTTATTGGCGGATAGATTGGCATATCATAATAAAATTTTGATCTTTTTTCAAAATTGTGATCTAGTACACATTTTTTGTTTAAAAGAGATGTTAATATACGCCTAAATAATCCATTTAACCCGAGAAATTAAGGAGGGAATTATGTATAAACATATTTTAGTTGCCGTCGATCTTTCAGATGAAAGCCCAAGATTGGTGAAAAAAGCTGCCTCTATTGCAGAGCGCCACAATGCTAAATTGTCGATTATTCACGTTGATGTCAATTTCTCCGATCTTTATACGGGGTTAATTGATGTAAATATGACGTCTATGCAAGATCGCATTTCCAGTGAAACACAGCAAGCCTTGCTACAACTCGCCGATCAAGCAGGTTATCCAATTGGTGAAAAATTAAGTGGCAGCGGTGATTTAGGTCAAGTACTCGCTGATGCGATTGAACAATATGATGTGGATTTACTCGTCACGGGTCATCACCAAGATTTCTGGAGTAAATTAATGTCCTCTACTCGCCAATTAATGAATACCGTCACCATTGATATGTTAGTGGTGCCATTAAAAGAAGATTAATTTAACCGATTGAAATAATTAAGAATAAATGAAATCTGCAACATGTCGAGTTTAATATTCAAACTCGCTGTGTTGCAGATTTTTGTCTTTCCACAATACATTTCCGCACAAATATCAAAAAAGTGCGGTGATTTTTCGATAAATTTTCCCAACAACATTAATATGGCGATTACGCTTATCCATACACAATATTTAATTTATATGGATAACCCTATTCCATACTGGTTTGCTGTTGGTTGTATCTCTCCCCAATAAATCTATAATACACCTTATTGAAAGCACAACGCTTTCACATTCATTAGCAACGTTAACAATACTCACAGGAGAGCAAAATATGTCAAACATTCGTACCCTTATTAACGGTCAAGAAATCAGTGAAATTGAATTATTACGCAAAGAATTAGAGCGTGCTTATATTGCCTTAGATTTAATCAAAACCAAACTCGGACACGAGGGCGTGGACAAAATCTTACAAGAAGAAATGCACGAGATGGACGTGAAATTCCAACAATTCGCTGACACTTGCGATGGCGAATTAGTGTTAAGCCAAGCCTTAATGCAAGTGGATGGTTTAAAAGCGGAAGATTTTTTAAAATGTTTCCGTACATTCAGCGAACAAACCAACTGGAAAGCAAACCCTGAGCATTACATGATTAAAGACACCGAAGGCGGTAACCGTCGCATTATTGAAACTGTCGGTTGTTGGGATAAGCCAGTAAACTTAATCGGTAAATTCTATCCGAATATTGACAACGCCCCCGCACAAGCAAAAGCCATTCGTGATGAGGCAAAATATCCCTATGTGAGCTATATTTCTTGTCCAATCCGTGAGGGCGATCATTCAACCGCAGTCGCCGCATTCCACCAGTTCCGCAACACGGAAACCGGTTGTGAAGTGTTGTTAGGTGTATTTATGCCAAAAGGCGTGGATCAAGAAATGATTGAGGGACACAAATGGCATTTAGGTATTGAATGGCGTAACTGGGCGAGAATGGCATTAGAGCAAGTTGCGAAAGAACAGGCCTAATAGATGAAATGATCGTGCTAAAGTGCGGTCATTTTTTCACAAGATTTTATAAACGAGGATACATAATGAAATTCACCAAAACTTTTGCAATTTTAACCGCACTTTTCACCGCATCCCACGCTATGGCGGCACCAGCCTATGTGATCGGGGAAGTCAATGTGACCAACCAAACGGGTATGAAAGAATACCGTGCAGGTTTTATGGATAGCTTAAAACCTTACGGCGGTAAAGTGATCGTCAAAGCGACCAAACCTGAAATGATGGAAGGCGATACCAACGGTGTGGTGAGCATTATCGAATTTGAAAGTGCGGAACAAGCCCGAGCTTGGTACAACTCTGATTTCTACCAAAAAATTAACAAAAGTCGCAAGGCGAGCAGCACTTCTCGCGTGTTAATCGTAGAAGCGGTAGAGGCAAAATAAGGAGTACATCATGATGAATTTTTACCGTCACAACTGGTATAACGTGGGTATGGTGTTGTTTATTTTACTCGCCTATTACCTCGCCCTTTGGGGACACAGCCAACTGAGCGAAATCCAAGTGATTTTAACCCTAAGCTGGATGGCAATGTTAGTGCATCAGTTTGAAGAATACGCTTATCCGGGCGGTTTCCCAAGTATTTTTAATATCGGCTTGCTCGGCAACCACGGCGACGATTACAACCGTTACCCCACCAATGCAAATTTGGTGATGATTAATAACGTATTCCTTTGCTATACGTTCTACATTATTGCCATCATTTTCCCAGATTGTATTTGGTACGGGTTAATCCAAGTGTTGCAGGCTTGCTTGCAAGTGACGAATCACGGCGTGACATCATACAAATTAAAACGTTGGTACAACCCAGGTTTCGGTTCAATCTTCTTATTGAACATTCCAGTGATGATTTACTATATCTACTACATTGAAAGCCACAATTTGGTGACAAGTACAGATTATATTATCGGGATTATTGGTGGATTTGCGTCGTTGTTCGTGCTTTGGATTGGCCCAATTATGGTGCTAAAAGACCGCAACAGCCCATACCCCTATCGTGAAGATCGCATTTGGGGTTATGCTAAAGAGCGTGTGTTAGACATCAAAAACGGCAAATAACATTTCGGGCGAATGGACAGTCTCCATTCGCTTTTTTACATTGACAGGAGAAAAAATATGGCAAAAATTAGTATTTTCGGCGGAAAAGGCATGATTGGTGCTGAAATCGCGAAATTATTTGAACGTTGTGGCAACGAAGTCGACATTATCGGGCGAGATTATGACGGACATGAATTAGGTGATATTATCGTTTTAGCGGTAAAATTCCCTGATCTTGCGCCGTTAGTAGAAACGCACGGCACACATTTTGCCGGTAAAATCGTGATTGATATTGCAAACCCGATCAGCTTTGCCAATTTAGATAGCTTGCTTGTTCCACAAGGCACATCCAGTGCAGAAATCGTAGCAGAGAAACTGCCAAACAGCCAAGTTGTCAAAGGCTTTAATATCAACTTTTCAGATAGCCTTGCCAGTTGCCAAGTAAAAGGCAATCCAGCCAGTTTACTGTTTGCCAGTGACAGCGAGGAGGCCAAGCAACGGATTTTTACCGCCTTAGCGAATAGTGGTGCAAAATTGGTTGATGTCGGCAAATTACAAAAAGCCAGACTGTTAGAAAATGCGGGATTATTATTAATTAATCTCGCTGTGAGTGGGCAAATTCAGCGTAATGGCGGATTGGTTATTCTATAAATATCAGAAAGCAACGCACTTTTAAAGGTGCGTTTCTTTTTTATTTTCTTTCTACTGCAATATCCAAGGTATTCTGCCACAAATCCATAATTTTCTTTGCATCTGGTTTTTGATTTTTTTCAAAGAAAAAACGGATCGCTGTTAAAAAGGAGTGAGCGAAAAGTAAGGATTGTAACGGTAAATCGGTTTCACTGATACTTTTCCCCTCAGCCAACTGGACAAAGGATTTTTGGAACATTTTTATCATATCCTCAAACAAATGATGACGAGGCGTATGCACTTTCCAGAGCGCAAGCAACACATGGCGTAGTTCATACCATTTCGGCATGGCGGTTTCAAAAAATTGAGTTAAATCGTTCGCTTGTTGACGCAGTTCAATGAGTTGTTTAATTTCTGCTTTTAAATCATCCATCATTTTTCCGACTAAATCATCTTTACCTGAATAATAGGTGTAAAAGGTAGAACGATTCACCATGGCAAGATCTAAAATATCTTGCACATTAATGTCATGGTAATTCTTTTGATTCAGTAATTCGATAAGCGCATTACGGATTAATTTATGGCTACGAATGATGCGTAAATCGGTTTTTTGATTGGTCATGATTTAAGCTCCTCTTAAACTAAATAGGGTGAGACATAATCTCTTAATTCAGCAATTTCCCGTTTGGCTTTTTCTGATAACACCTTATTATCTCGCAACATTTGCGCAGAACGCACCTCAATATAACGCAAATAATCCAAATTTTGCGTTTGCTCAAATTGTTGTTTTGCCATATACATCTCACGAAAATCCTTATTTGCTTGGGAAAGCAACATTTTTTGCCCGAGCAATACAAATACCGCAAAACCTAACACAATGACTGAACCATAACCATTTGTTGGGTAATGCAAAATACCCGCAAAAATAAAAAGTGCCGTGATAAATCGAGAAGAATTTTTGATATAAGTTTCAGATGGTGGCGATTGTAATAATTGTTTAATATTCATAATAACCCATTGATCAAAGTGCGACAAAAAATCACCGCACTTTGATTACTCTCATTTAAATCGGGGTGTGCTTTTCTTTGCCTACTTTCTTTTGCACAAGCACAAAATTCGTAGAATTTTGAACGTTGGTTTTGCCAACGGCACGAAGTGCTAGCGTAGCGAGTAAAAGAAAGTACGGTCGCCAACGGCGAAACCGTTAAATTAAGCAAGAATACCGAAATGATACCCCAAAATCCCCACCCCAAACAAGGCAAAGATAATATACATCGCATTAATTTTACGACGTAATAACGCCATACAAATAAAAGTCAATACTAACGCCGCTAACCCCGGTAAAAGATCATTTAACACACTTTGCACCGTGGTCACAACTTCTTGCCCCGCTTGATTGGTATAGCGTGAAAGTTCTAATGGAATATTAATACTGGTCCATTTTGATACCAGCGATCCCATCACAAAGAGACCTAAAATCGATGCCCCTTGGGTGACTTTTTGTAAACGACCACCACCCATATCACCCACAATTTCAGTGCCTTTTTGATAACCATATTTAAAGCCATACCAACGAGTAGCGGCACGAGCAAGATTGATTAACACAAAGAATAATAACGGACCAAGTAAGCTCCCACTAATGGCTAAACCCGCCCCTAATGCAGCAAGCACAGGGCGTAAGGTTCCCCAGAAAATTGGGTCACCGACACCGGCTAGAGGTCCCATAAGGCCCACTTTCACCCCGCTAATGGCCGCATCATCAATTTCTGCACCGTTAGCACGTTCTTGTTCCATAGCCGCAGTGACGCCCATAATGGCAGACCCAACCCAAGGCTGAGTGTTAAAAAATTCAAGATGGCGTTTTAAGGCCGCCGCTTGGTCGTCTTTGTTGGAATAAAGGCGTTTGATCGCTGGGATCATTGATACACAAAAGCCCATTGATTGCATACGTTCAAAATTGAAAGACCCTAGTAAAAAGGTGGAACGCCAGTAGGTTGCACGAATATCCGCTTGGGTTAATTGTTTTTTCTCAGACATATTAAAATTCCTTGTTATAGACCTTCAAGTTCATCATCTGCCAATTCACGTTTGGCGATGGTGTGGGCTTGTGATTGATTAAATTGTGGGTTTAACTGAATGTAAATTAACGCTAAACACGCCCCTAAGAAACCTAATCCCACTAAGTTGTAGTTGGAGAATGAGGCAATCACAAAACCAATAAAGAAGAACGGCATTAATGCTCCTGCTCGCATCATATTGATTACCATGGCATAACCGACCACCACGATAAATCCACCGGCAATTTGTAAGCCTCGAGTGACGACTTCAGGAATAGCATCTAAGGCGGCGGTTACTGTGTCCGTACCTGCCACTAATGCAACGGCTAAGGTTGGAATGGCTACACGTAAACCTTGTAACGAAAGCCCAGCAAAATGGCAAAGCTCAATGCCACGGAAGTTGGCTTTTGCCGCATAATCATCGGCTTTATGTTGCAAGAAAATGGTGAGTGTTCGTACGAAAATCGTCAACACTTGCCCCGCTGCAGCCACCGGAATGGCAATGGCAATCGCCGTACCTTTATCTTGCCCCCCTTTGATCACAAGGATTGCTGCAATGACTGAGGCTAATGCCGCATCAGGTGCCATGGCCGCCCCGACGTTCATCCAACCAAGGGCTAACATTTCTAGCGTACCGCCGACGATAATGCCCGTTTGTAAATCGCCTAACACCCAACCAATTAAGGTACAAGCCACTAATGGGCGGTGGGTTTGGCGTTCATCTAATACCGACCCCATGCCACAAATCGCAGCAACGAGGGTGACTAAAATAATTTCAATTGTTGTCATAATGGTTCCTTAAAATTGAATTGCATCTAATTTTGCTTTGGTGACTTCAACTTTAGAGCTGGTTGCCACTTGTTGCATGGTCAACTCCACCCCTAAATCAATTAATTTTTTGAAAGCCTCTACATCGTTTTTGTTGACGGTGACCGCCTCTGAAAGCGGTTTGTTGCCCTCTTTATAGGTCATTCCGCCCACATTGACTTTCTCCACTTTTACCCCGCCTTCAATTAAACGCACAATATCCGTCGGGTTAGTGACTAACCATAAAATATTTTTACCCGTGTATTTCGGGTTATGGTAAACCTTAATGGCTTTTTCTACGGGAATCACATAGCCTTTCAAACCCGTCGGCACGATTTGCAACAATAATTCACGACGCAAATCATCGTTTGCTACTTCATCATTCACCGCAAAAATCGCCTCACATTTCACCGCTTTTGCCCAAGACGTCGCAACTTGACCGTGAATTAAACGGCTATCAATTCGCAACAAGGCAATATTTAAATGGCCATTGAGCGGTGTTGAGGATTTTACCGTTTGAACAGGTTGATTAACCACTTTGGATTGAACAGCTTTGGGTTCAGGCTGACGGAATGATTTCACCGCTTGCACACCAACTTCTTTGGCAGTTTCCACCAATTCTGTTAGGGAACTACTGTCTTTCGCATCAAGGCATTCTAGCAACATGGGCAAACTAATGCCTGTCACAATATCTGTATTCGCTCGTTCTGTAGCCACCCGAGCGGCGGCATTATAAGGGCTGCCCCCGAATAAATCCACGAGGAATAACACAGGTTCATTTTCAGGTAAATGGGCAATAATGGCTTGATATTTCGCCACTAAATCATCGCCACCTTCACCAGGGAGGAAAGTAACAACATGGGTATTTTCATCTTCACCGAAAACCATTGCCGCTGAGTTAACGATTTCTTCAGAAAATTTACCGTGTGTTGCAACGATAAGATGAGTCATTTCAGATCTCCATAGGTTGTAAATAAATATTCAAGCTGTAACGTTTCAGCTTTACATAAATTTACGCTTAATGGCGATTTTTGCAATCGTTTTATTTAAAAATAGCGTGATCTGGATCACAGATTTGAATAAAAAATGGGGAAAAATAGCAATCGATTGCATTTTGGCAATATTTTTATCTTGTTTATTTTATCATTCTCAATACCTCGTTATACAACAAAGGCAATTCCGTCACCCCTTGTCTATCCAAAAAATGGCGGTAGCCTGACACTTCAATATAATTCGCTTGTAAATTCTGCGCTAAGTTGCGAGTAAATTGGACATTTACTACATCATCATCGTCCGATGCTATCACTACCCGTTTGGGGATTTGCTGAATAAGTGCGGTGAAATCTAGCGGAGTTTTATTGAAATCATCGAGTTCGGGTAAATTCGGTAATTTTTCCGCAAAACCAGATAGTAAAATAATCCCCCCAATTTGCGTTTTTGCTTGTTGCAAAAAACGTAAGGTCGCAATACAACCCAAACTATGCCCGATAAAATAGCAATGTTGATCAAGCTGAGGAATATGTTGTTGATGAAATTCAAGCCATTGTTGTGGATCGGGTTCGGTTGAATTGGGCATATCAAAAATTTGCGTAAAAATTTTCTGATTTTCTAACCGCACTTTGAGCCATGGAAACCAATGTTTTTGTGAATGGGCGGTGTAACCATGAGTAATATAGATTTTTTCTAGCATAAAACACCTACTTTTAAGATAAGAATTCGCATTTTTTTAGATTTTTATCTATTTTTTGTTGACTAAACAGCATTTTCGTTTATATTTCGAGTTGTTGTTTAATTCACATTAATTATTAAGGGGGTAGAATGAGTAATTCTACAAAACGTGAAACTTTTTCTGGACGCAGAGCGTTCATTCTTGCCGCCATTGGTTCGGCGGTTGGCTTGGGAAACATTTGGCGTTTCCCGTACACAACTTATGAAAACGGGGGCGGTGCGTTCATTATACCTTATTTGATCGCTTTATTAACCGCCGGTATTCCATTATTATTCTTAGACTATGCCATTGGTCATCGCCATCGTGGTGGTGCGCCATTGTCTTATCGCCGTTTCAGTAAACATTTTGAAACATTCGGTTGGTGGCAAGTGATGGTCAACGTTATTATCGGGATCTACTATGCTGTGGTACTCGGTTGGGCGGCGACGTATACCTATTTCTCTTTCACCAAAGCATGGGGCGAAAAACCCGTTGATTTCTTTGTGGGTGAATTTCTCAAAATGGGGGATGTCGCACAAGGGGTAAGTTTTGAATTTGTCGGCATGGTCGTTGGGCCGTTAATTGCGGTTTGGATTGTTGCCTTGTTGGTCCTTGCTTTAGGCGTACAAAAAGGGATTGCGAAAAGTTCTTCTATTTTAATGCCAATACTGGTGGTGATGTTCTTGGTGTTAGTGGTTTCAGCGTTATTCCTACCGGGTGCAACAAAAGGTTTAGATGCGCTATTTACGCCAGATTGGTCAAAACTTTCCGACCCGAGTGTGTGGATTGCGGCCTATGGACAAATCTTCTTCTCGTTATCTATCTGTTTCGGGATCATGATTACTTACGCCTCTTACTTGAAAAAAGATTCCGACCTCACAGGTTCAGGCTTAGTGGTCGGTTTTGCTAACTCAAGTTTTGAACTTCTAGCGGGTATCGGGGTGTTTGCAGCGTTAGGCTTTATGGCAACTGCAGAGGGTCAACAAGTGAGCGAAGTAGCGAAAGGCGGGATTGGTTTAGCGTTCTTTGCATTCCCAACCATTATTAATGAGGCGCCATTTGGTCAAGTGATTGGGGTGCTATTCTTTGGTTCCTTAACCTTTGCAGCGTTAACCTCTTTTATCTCCGTTATTGAAGTTATTATCTCCGCCGTACAAGATAAATTACGTATTGGCCGTGCCAAAGTCACATTTATTGTGGGTTTACCAATGATGGTGGTATCTGTCGTCTTATTCGGTACCACAACAGGCTTACCAATGCTGGATGTGATGGATAAATTTGTGAACTACTTCGGTATTGTGGCCGTTGCCTTTGTGTCATTAATTGCTATTGTAGCCAATGAAAAATTAGGCGTGCTAGGTAATCATTTAAATGAAACCTCTTCATTCAAAGTGGGCTTTGTATGGCGTCTTTGTATCGTGATCACCACAGGTATTTTGGCCTTTATGTTGTTAAGTGAAGGGGCTAAAGTATTCAGTGAGGGGTACGAGGGTTATCCAAGTTGGTTCGTGAATACCTTTGGTTGGGGGATGGCGATTTTGTTAGTCGTCGTGTCTATCTTGCTTTCTCGTTTAAAATGGAAAGATGAAGTCTTAGCCGAACACCACTCACAAGAGGGAGAATAAAAATGAGTACGAGTGCAATTTTAATGATGATTGTCGCCCTGAGCATTATTTGGGGTGGCTTATTGGTAGCGCTTTATATTTTACCAAAAGATTAATTTATCACAGTTAAAAGAAAGCACCGCACTGAGATTAAAGTGCGGTGCTTTTTTGTTGAAGAGTTAAATAATCCGTGAGAATTGCTGTCTTTTAGCTTGTTGGCGAGAATAGGTGTCAAAACAGAGGCAAATATTCCGAATTAGCAAGCGGCCTGTAGACGACACTTGAATGCCTTGTTCATTGATTTGTACTAAGTGATCTTCCACTAATGGCGCTAACAAAGCCAAATCTTCGGTAAAATGGGTTTTAAAATCAATTTGATATTGTTGCTCAATCGTCGCAAAATCGAGTTTGAAATTACAGATCAAGGCTTTAATTACATCTCGACGTAAGCAATCTTCTTGGCTTAAGACTAAGCCTTTATGTAAGGCAATGCCTGTGCTATCCACATCGGCATAATAACGTTTAATTTCCTTTTGGTTTTGCGCATAAGTGTCGCCTAACAAACTGATGGCGGACACGCCTAAGCCTAACAAATCACATTCTTCTTGGGTAGTGTAGCCCTGAAAATTGCGGTGTAAAATACCGTTATTTTGGGCTATGGCTAATTCATCATCGGGTTTAGCAAAGTGATCCATGCCGATAAATTTATAGCCCGCATTGCCTAAGGTTTCAATGGTTTTTTGTAAAATCTGGAGCTTGGTTTCTGGCGCCGGTAATTGGTGATCTTTAATTTTCGCTTGGCCCGCAAAGCGAGCGGGCAAGTGCGCATAATTAAACACACTTAAACGATCTGGATTGAGTTCAATCACTTTTTGCAAGGTGAACATAAAACTGTCCACATTTTGCAACGGTAGACCATAAATCAAATCTAAGTTAGTAGACTGAAAACCCAGTTCTCTGGCTCGCTCCAATAACGCACGAATGAAGTCTTCATCTTGTTCACGATTCACCGCTTTTTGCACGTCTTTATTGAAATCTTGCACGCCCATACTGATGCGGTTAAAACCGATCTTACGCAAATGGGCCAACATGGAGAGTTCGATTTCTCGAGGATCCATTTCAATCGAAATTTCCGCATTGTCGGCGATCTTGAAGTGATCTCGCAACATTTGCATTAAACGTGCCGATTGTTCCTCACTTAAATATGTCGGTGTGCCACCGCCCCAGTGAATTTGGGTCACTAAACGGTGCTGAAATAATGCCGCACGGGTTTTGATTTCCTGTTCCACATAATCTAAGTAAATATCCGCTTTGTGCTGATGGCGAGTAATCACTTTATTACAGCCGCAGAAATAGCACAGCTTGTGACAGAATGGAATATGGACATACAACGACAAAGGGCGTTCTGGATAACGAGCAGCTGCCGCCTGAAAATCCGCCTCAGTATAGCTTTCACTAAATTCCAATGCCGTTGGATAGGAGGTGTAACGTGGTCCGGAATGGTTATATTTTTGGATGAGATCCTGATCCCAAGTAATGTCACTCATGGTTATTTTATGTCTTCCAATAATTGTGCTAAATCGGTTTTGATTTGCGTTTCTAATTCCACTTCTTTACTTTCACGTTGTAAATCTAAACGCATACGTTCATTCTTTTTCAAGGTTTTGCGAGCCTCATGGGTCGGCATATCCTGTACGATTTCATACAGTTGCCACATGGCAGCATAATCCACCAAGCGTTTTTGTCCGAGCGGATCGAGCAACATTTTTAACCGAATGACACCCTCGGAATGATTGCAATCGCCGTTTAACATGGCTTTTGCGATAATGGTAATGCTGTCTTTCAAGCGTCGCATACGAGCTTGCTTGGCTTGCTCAAATAAACGTTTTTGTTGGCGTAATTGTCGTAGCAAATGCACCGTGTAAATGGCCATGGCAATTACAATGGCCGCACCAATAATCAGTAAAATCGTTGTCATTATCTAAACTGGTTAATATCCATTTTCTCAAAAGTGCGGTATAAATCTTCCTCACTTTCCTCTTCTTCATCAAGGCCGAGTTCAGCCATTAATTGTGCGATACGATCTAGGCATTCATCGACAAATTTTTGATCTTCGGCATTTAATACTTTACCCGCCTCCAGTTGATCCAATAACTCATTCAGACATTCGTTATTTTCCAACTGTTCCAGTTCTAACATCGGGTCAAGTGCGGTGATTTTTTGCTCTGTTTTTAACGGTGGAATCACTTTTCCTTGTTCTGGCTTGTTCACAAATTCCACAATTAATGGCACTTTTTTACGGCTGCCAATACGAGGATCTTTTACTGTTTGGTTTTGTGTCGTATTGTTGTTTTCCGTTGCGCTATGACGAGAGCCTGTCGCTAAACCTTTGTGCTTGCGTTTACGTTTTTCATCACGGGCTTTGGCGTCCAGTTCATAACGGGATAATTTCTTGCCAAACAACGGTTTTTCCGGTTTTTTATCGGATTTACGAATTGGCATAGCGTCCGTCACTCGACGGGATTTCTTTTCTCTTGACATCGTTTTTTCTTCATAAAATAAAATTTGTGCGATTGTACCATAAAAAGCGAAAGGGCGTTAAAAACGCCCCAAAATAACCGCACTTTTGTGATTTACAACCAACCTTTGCGTTTAAAATACAAATAGGGCGAAATGGCGGCGACGATCATCATACCGATTGCCATCGGATAACCATATTCAAAATGTAACTCTGGCATAAATTCAAAGTTCATACCGTAAGTGGAGGCAACCAGCGTAGCGGGTAAGAACATCACGGACACCACCGAGAAGAATTTCATGATTTTATTCTGCTCAATATTGATATAACCCATGGCCGCTTGCATTAAGAAGTTGACCTTTTGAAATAAGGATTCATTATGCGGTTGCAAGGATTCAATATCTCGTAAAATCTCCCGAGCCTGTTCTAACTGAGTAGCAGGCAAGCGTGTTTTTCGTACCAAAAAACTCAAGGCACGTTGCGTATCCATCAAACACAAACGCACTTTGGAACTGGTATCTTCTTGCTCTGTCAAGGTGCCTAAGGCTTCATCAAAGGCTTTGCCTTGCTTGCCCTCTAAGATCACCCGACTTAATCGTTCTAACTCGGAATAAACGGTTTCAATCACGTCCGCTAATTGCTCAATTTTGGTTTCGATTAAATCGAGCAAGACTTCGTAAGCGTTACATTCTTCTAAGCGTTGATAACGGGAACGCATACGATAAAGTCGGAATGCAGGCAGTTCACGATCTCGCAAGGTGAACAAACGGCCGTCACGAATGGTAAAGGCCACGGAGGCGAGATCCGCATAATCGTCTTCATCTTCGCAATAAAAGAACGAGTGCAAATGCAAGCCGTCCTCATCTTCAAAAAAACGGGCGGACGCCTCAATGTCTTCCAATTCCAAGAAACTCGCCAAATTTTGATCGAGGCTTTGTTGCAAGGTTTCACGTTCCTCAATCGACGGTTCAAGCAAATCGATCCAGATGGCCGTGTTAAGTGCAGCGTTATCTTCGTCCTCTAAACGGGTCAAACGGGCGTTTTCAAGGGAAAATGCGTTAATCATGTTGTCATACTCCTTGTGGGATATGAACAAACGCAATGAACAAAACGATTGATTAACCTAAAACACCGATAAAGTGCGGTTAAAAAAACCATAAAAAGATACCAAAATGGTGGAAAACTTATCCACGAACTTGTCGCCGATAAGCCCAGAGAGAGGGGAAAGGCGACACTAAATGAAAATATAAAGTCGGTATCGACTGTGACTGTCCAAAGTGTGTTGCTCCAAAGTAATAAAATCGGGGCGAATGTTACCCCTGAAAGGGCATTTCGTCAAGGGTTCGTGCAAAAAATATCTAGGTGACAGTCAGTTTTTTTGTTCACAAAAGGCGAATTTTTTCAAGATGAATTTGCATTTATCCGCTAAGGGTTCTAATATAGAAATACGGAACAACGGTTTATGGAAGAAATACGATGACAAAAAAAAGCTATTATTACGCAATGCCTTTACTGTTACTCGGTCTGACAGGGCAATCTTGGGCAGCAGAAAATAACGACGAAAACTGGGCAGACAGTTCACATAAAACCGTTAGACAATATTTAAAGGAATGGTCGAATGATATCGACAGTTGGTTTGGTGACACCGATCCTAATAACCCGTCCAGTGCAACCTTGCGTTTGATGTTGGATAATCGTTGGAACCGTTACGATGGTTACAGCATTAAGCCACGGGTTCGTGGGAAAATTAAATTGCCCACGTTGAAACGCCGTTGGAGTTTGGTGTTTGGGGATGAATCTATTGATAATACCATGGATGATTCGGTCAACCCTGAACGTAAAGATCCACTACAAACTAAAAAATTAGATCGCAAATCCAGTCGTAATGATAACGCATCGGTGGCGTTACGTTTTTCAAAAGAGCTGAAAAACTGGGGCGGCATTGATACTGATCTTGATTTGGGGATTCGTCATGGGGCGGATATTTTCTTACGTGCCAAAGTGGGGAAAGATTGGAACTGGACAGAAACCCTGAGTTCAAGACTGGAACAAATTTACCGTTATGGTATTAATAGTAAACATTTTTTACGTTCCAACTTTGATGTGAAACATCATGAAAGTGCGCAAATCTCTAATATCAGCAGCCTTTTCCTTGAATACACACATGATAACGATGAAGAAACCTATTGGGGAAACAGTATATACCGCCAACATCGTTTTAGCGGTAATCGGGAACTTAATTATGGCATTTTTACTGGTGGTCCAATAATACATAAAAAAGCCGATTTAACCGTTTATGGACCGTTTATTAGCTGGCGTCAACCTATTTATAAACAATGGGTTTTCCTCAAACCCGAGGCGCAATATTATAATGACCGTAAGGCAGAACGTACTCACTTTGTGAATCTCTTCTTACGTTTAGAGGCGGTGTTTTAAACAAAAAATAGGGCTTGTTTGGCCCTATTTTAGTTATCGATTTTTTTCATGCTTATTTGGTTGGAAATTCCCACCAAATATCAAATAATTCACTGATTTCCACTTGTTGTAAACCGTTGCTTTCTAGCCAGTTTTTGACTAAAGTGCGGTGATTTTCATCACATTTTCCGATTTTTTCTAAACAAACTAAACCCTCCCAATGTAAATAGCCACTGCCCTCATAAGCTAAACCATTGGCTTGAATCACTTCACGAATAAAACGATCAACGATTTCATCCACTTTCTCAATAGCGGTTCCCTCAGCAAATTGCCAGTTGACTAAAAAGCCTAATTCTTGGAATTCTGCTAAGTGCATTTTTTTACGCTGACGTGCGTTACGTTGAATAGCCATATTTTTCTCCTATGCTATGCGAGCCTGTTTAGCTCTTACTCTTTAATAAAATATAAATCCCAAACACCGTGGCCAAGTTTATGACCACGCTGTTCAAATTTCGTTAATGGGCGGAAATCGGGGCGCTCAATATAATCATTCGTTGCCGAAATATTACGAATTCCCACCGCACTTTGCACGGATTGTAACACATCTAGCATGTGTTCGGCATAATTTTCCCAGTCAGTGGCAAAATGAATAAAGCCACCGCGGTGTAATTTGGTTGCCACGGTTTCTACAAAAGCGGGTTGAACAATACGACGTTTATGGTGTTTCGCCTTTTGCCAAGGATCAGGGAAAAAGAGTTGTAATCCGCCCAGTGAATTTTCCGCAATGCAATCACGCAAAATTTCCGTAGCGTCATGACACATGACACGTAAATTTTTCACGCCTTTTTCTAAAGCATAAGCCAAACAAGCACCCACACCGGGGGTGTGAACTTCAATGCCAAGGTAATTTTTATCGGGATTTTGAGCGGCCATTTCCACTAAAGATTTCCCCATGCCAAAGCCGATTTCTAGCACCACGGGGTGATCATTGCCATAAATTTCAGCAAAATCAAAGGGTTCTTCTTGATAATCCAAGCCATAATTGGCCCAGTTATCGTTCATCATTTGGCGTTGATATTCGCTTAATCGGCCGGTGCGTAACACAAAGCTCCGCACTTTGCGTTTATAGCGTCCGTCTTCAGTAAATTCAGCGGTTTCTACGGTTTTGCGTTTTTGATCGGCAAAGGTGTTTTTCTGTTCTGTCATGGTATGTTATTGAAAATAAATTTGGGGCAATTATACGGATTTAAAAGTGCGGTGCAAATTTTGTTGGTTTTTATTTGGTCACTGGCTTGGCCATTTTAATCCCAAAAAACACAATGCCTAATGCCATGAGTTGCAATAAAATCACCGTCGATACCACACCAGACCAGCCGAAATGGGTATAGCTGATCCCACAGATCCAAGCGCCAATGCTCCCGCCCGTGTAATAACACATATAATACAGTCCAGAGGCCAATGAACGTCCTTGGTTGACATGTTGCGAGATATGGCTAATGGTGGTGGCTTGGCTGATAAATACGCCAGAAGACATAATGACCAAGCCTACAATAATTAGCCATAAAGGAGAGCATAGGGTGATCAAGGCGCCACAGATAGAGCTGATAATGGCGAAGAATAAACTGTTGGCAATGCCCACTTTATAAATCAATTTAGCGGTCAATGGGGTAATTAGCATGCCAATTAAATACACCGTAAACAGATTCGCCAAATTGGCGGAACTGAGTTCATAAGGGACGGCGGCGAGGCGGAGGTTAATAAAGGTAAAAATACTCACGAGGCTAAACAACACGCAGGCACCCAATGCGCAAGCGGTGAGTACATGAGGGTTTTGGCTGTGTTGGCGTAGAATATTTAATGATGCCCGAAAGTTACCACTGACCACAAAATTTTTCGAGGCAGGCAAGACGAGCGCAGCCCAGATGACCCCAATTAACATTAAGCCTGCAAAAATCAAATAGCCTGTTTGCCACCCTACTAAGCTGTGTAAATAACCGATGAGAAACCGTCCTGAAAAGCCCCCTAACACCGTGCCAGACACATATAAGGACAGCATAGAGGCTAATTTATCGGGAAATTCTTCGCTGATATAAGCGATGGTGACCACGGTAATGCCTGGTACAAATAGGCCTTGTAAAAACCGCCATAATTTAATCTGTGAGATACTTTCGCTGATACTGAGTAACGCAGTGGGAATGACGATCAATAACATGCAAATAACAATCAGGCTTTTTCGTCCCACCGCATCGGAAAACATGCCCATAAAAGGCGACATGATGGCTACCGCCATGACGGTCACGCCAACGGTTAATCCCGCTTGTACATGAGTCGCTACAAAGTGTTCCATTAAGACGGGCAAAATGGCTTGAATAGAATACACTTGCAAAAAGGCAAAACCACCGATCATCATAATGGTGAGCTTTAATAATAAACTTGGGGCTCGGTTTGATTTTATCATTGTCATAAAAAGGGTTGTATTGCGGATTATTCCTTATTTTAGGCTTTTCATCTTAAAAGTGTAGTAAAATTTTTAATCAACAGGGTGACAGATTTATGTTAAAATTCTCGCTCTTTTTTTACCGCACTTTAAACGAGTATGACCGCACAATCTTGTTCCACCGCCCCCTTTGCGCAAGCTGTACTGAATTGGTATCACCGATTTGGGCGTAAGCATTTGCCTTGGCAGCAGGATAAAACGCTCTACGGCGTGTGGTTGTCGGAAGTGATGTTGCAACAAACGCAGGTGGCAACAGTAATCCCTTATTTTGAGCGGTTTATCAAAACGTTCCCCACCATTACCGCACTGGCTAATGCGCCTCTTGATGAAGTGTTGCATTTGTGGACAGGCTTAGGCTATTACGCCCGAGCTAGAAATTTACACAGGGCGGCACAGCAAATTCGTGATGAATATCAGGGGGAATTCCCTACCCAATTTGCGCACGTGTTGGCCTTGTCGGGGATTGGGCGAAGTACGGCGGGAGCGGTTTTATCTTCCGTTTTGAATCAGCCCTATGCGATTTTAGATGGCAATGTAAAACGTGTTTTATCTCGCTTTTTTCTTGTTGAGGGCTGGGCCGGTGATAAGAAAGTAGAAGATAAATTGTGGACGTTAAGCGAACAAGTGACGCCGCAAGATCAGGTGGCGGATTTTAATCAAGCCATGATGGATTTGGGGGCAATGGTTTGTACTCGTTCAAAACCGAAGTGTGATTTGTGTCCAATTAGCCAAAAGTGCGGTGCAAATTTAACAGATTCTTGGCGAGATTATCCAAGTAAAAAACCGAAAAAAGCCTTGCCAGAAAAAAACAGTTATTTCTTAATTTTGTCCGACCAAGGCAAGGTATTATTAGAACCTCGAGAACTTTCAGGACTGTGGGGCGGGTTATATTGCTTTCCACAATTTGCGACGAAAGACGATTTATTAGGTTATTTACACAAGCGGGGGATTACACAATATCAAGAATGGACGGCATTTCGGCATACGTTTAGCCATTTTCATTTAGATATTTATCCAATTTATGCGGAACTTCAGGACAAAAAATGTGACGAAGATCGCACAGATTGGAAAAAAATAGCAGAAAGTCAGGAAGAATATCAATCTTCTCTATCCAGTCGGGGGAAATATTGGTATGATCCGACCAATCCCGATCAAATTGGACTTGCTACGCCAGTCAAAAATTTATTAACCGAATTTCATAAGAGAAAATTATAATGGCTAGAACAGTATTTTGTGCTTATTTAAACCAACAAGCCGAGGGCTTAGATTTCCAGCTTTACCCTGGGGAATTAGGGAAACGTATTTTTGACAACATTAGCAAGCAAGCATGGGGCGAATGGATGAAAAAGCAAACCATGCTCGTCAATGAGAAAAAATTAAATATGATGAACGCCGAGCATCGTCAACTGCTAGAGCAAGAAATGGTGAATTTTTTGTTTGAGGGCAAAGAGGTGCATATTGAAGGCTATGTTCCACAAGCTGAATAAATGAATTATGATGAAGATTTCCTTAAAAAAATTAGCCGTGTTGGCGCTTATTCCCTTTTTGTATGCCTGTTCCTCAAGTAAAGAACGTAGCTATGACGAAACCTTGGCGAAAGATACCCATGGGTTGGATTTATTAACGGGCCAGTTTTCGCAAAATATCGACCAAATTTGGGGCGTGAAAGAGTTACTGGTGGCCAGTCGTAAAGACTATGTGAAATATACGGACAGTTATTATACCCGTAGCCATATTAGCTTTGATGAAGGGCAAATTAATATTGAAACCTTGTCTGATTTAAATCGTTTGCATAACGCCATTGTGCATACGTTGCTGATGGGATCTGATGCGAAAGGAATTGACTTATTTGCCTCGGGCGATACGCCGATCAGTACTCGCCCGTTCTTAGTGGGACAGGTCGTGAATAATTTGGGACAGCCGATTAAAGACCTGAACACGGCGAACAATTTTGCGACTTACTTGATTCAAAATAAACTGCAAAAACGCAAATTAAGCAACGGCCGTGCGGTGCAATTTGTCAGCATTCAAATGATTGCTAACCACGTTAATGTGCGGGCGAGAGCTTATATGTCCTTTATCCGTAAATCCTCACGTCAATATGGTATTGATGAAAGTCTGATTTTGGGGATTATGCAAACGGAATCCAGTTTCAACCCTTATGCGATCAGCTATGCGAATGCGTTAGGCTTAATGCAAGTGGTGCCACATACGGCGGGACGTGATATTTTCAAAATGAAAGGCTTGTCAGGTCAACCAAATAAAAGTTATTTATTCGACCCTGCGAAAAACATTGATGCGGGTACGGCTTATTTGTGGTTGTTGAAGAATGAGTATCTTGCGGGTATTCAAAACCCAACTTCCATGCGTTATGCCATGATTTCTGCTTATAACAGTGGCGCAGGTGCCGTGTTGCGAGTGTTTAGTCGTGATAAAGACGAGGCGATTTACCAAATTAACCGTATGCAACCGGAACAGGTATACCGTATTCTCACCACGGCACATCCATCATCACAAGCACGTAATTACTTGCTGAAAGTGGATAAAGCGCAACAAAGTTACCGCCGTGTGAAATAATCTTAGCCCCGTACGAAGTGCGGGGTTTTTTCTAACCATTTTTGCATATTAAACAAGCAAACAGATAAAATTTAGATTTTTTTGTAAAATAACAGTTGACCGAAAGGCCTAAATACGGTTTAATACGCCCCGTGTTGACGCATAAGCGTTACGCCTCGATAGCTCAGTCGGTAGAGCAGGGGATTGAAAATCCCCGTGTCGGTGGTTCGATTCCGCCTCGAGGCACCATCTTTTCCTCCTTAGTTCAGTCGGTAGAACGGTGGACTGTTAATCCATATGTCGCAGGTTCGAGTCCCGCAGGAGGAGCCATATTTAGAAACCCTGATGATTGTAAAAGTCATCAGGGTTTTCGCTTATTTAGCGAAAATTAAAAATCAAGAAGGGTATCCCATGTTAAGCTATCGCCATAGTTTTCACGCCGGCAATCACGCCGATGTTCTCAAACATCTTGTGCAAATGTTGATCATTGAAAATCTGCAACAAAAGGACAAAGGGTTTTATTATTTAGACACCCATGCAGGCGTGGGGAAATACCGTTTATTTAGCGAACAATCGGAAAAAACCGCTGAATATTTAGAGGGCATTGCCAGACTTTGGGAACAAAAAGAGCTGCCTGAAGAAGTCCAACGCTATATTAATTTGATTAAAAAACTCAATTATGGTGGCAAAGAATTACGTTATTATGCGGGTTCTCCGTTTATTGCGGCCTTAATGTTACGCCCACAAGATCGGGCATTATTCACCGAATTACACCCCGCTGATTATCCGTTATTACGCAATACATTCAAAAATGACGACAATATTGCGACCAAGCGTGATGATGGTTTCCAACAACTGAAAGCGACCTTACCGCCTAAAGAACGTCGTGGTTTAGTCTTAATCGACCCACCTTATGAATTAAAAGAAGATTATGATCTCGTCGTGCAAGCCATTGTGGAGGGCTATAAACGTTTTGCCACCGGTATTTATGCCATTTGGTATCCTGTGGTGTTGCGCCAACAAAGCAAACGCATTGTTAAAGGACTGGAGGCCACGGGTATTCGTAAAATTTTACAAATTGAACTCGCCGTGCGTCCCGATAGTGATCAGCGTGGCATGACCGCCAGTGGCATGATTGTCATCAACCCACCATGGCAATTAGAAAGCCAAATGAAACACGTCTTACCGTATTTGGTCAAGACTTTGGTACCTGAGGGAACGGGGAGCTACAAGGTGACTTGGATTACGCCAGAGTAAACATTTTCTTCCGATTTTGCCTTAAAATCGCTATACTATAAGGCATTTAATCGTTTACTTTTAGGCATAACCTTATGCTCCGTTGGCTCTACACGTTGGCAATGTATGTGTTGCAACCGTTTCTGTTACTTTTTATGTGGGGGCGCAGTATCAAATCCCCTAATTACCGCAAGCGTCTTTGGGAACGCTACGGGTTATTTTATGCGCCATCAAGCCAACCACGTCCGCATGGAATTGTGATTCATGCCGCCTCAGTGGGCGAGGTGATTGCTGCCACGCCGTTGGTTCGTCAAATTCAAGCAGAATATCCGCAGTTACCCATTACCATGACCACGGTGACCCCCACCGGATCCGCCCGAGTGAAAGCCGCCTTTGGGGACAGTGTACGCCATTTTTATTTACCCTATGATTTACCTGGTGCGGTAAAACGTTTTATTCAGTTTGTGCAACCCAAAGCCTGCATTGTGATTGAAACGGAAATTTGGCCAACCTTAATTCATCAACTTAAATTACGCCATATTCCCTTTATTGTGGCCAATGCACGCTTATCTGCCCGCTCTGCCAGACGTTATGCTTGGGCAAAGAATCGGATTAAAAATGTGTTAAATGAAATTAGCCTGATCGCACCGCAAGACAGCATTAGCGGACAGCGTTATACGGAATTAGGCTACCGAGGCCGTTTAGAATTAACGGGCAATATTAAATATGATTTAGTGATTTCCGAAGAATTGTTAAATAATATCCAACAATTACAAACAGACTGGATTGGTCAACGACCCGTTTGGATTGCGGGCAGCACCCATGAGGGTGAAGAAGAAATCGTGTTGCAAGCGCACCGCACTTTATTACAACAATTCCCAGATTTATTGTTAATTTTAGCCCCTCGTCACCCCGAACGCTTTAATTCCGTGGCTAATCTAATTGAAAAACATAATTTTCGTTATTGTCGTCGCAGCAATCAAGTGGCGCCAAGTTCACAAATTCAAATTTTATTAGGCGACACCATGGGCGAATTGATGTTGATGTATGGCGTGTCTGATGTGGCTTTTGTGGGCGGCAGTTTAGTTAAACATGGCGGACATAATCCGCTTGAACCTTTGGCGTTTAAATTGCCTGTGATTAGTGGTGTGCATGTGTTTAATTTCCCTGAGGTGTTTTTAAAATTGGAATATGTGCTCGGTGTACTCAAAGTGAAGTCAGAACCTAAAATATTAGCTCGGGCTGTGAGTAAATTTTTACGTTCCCCAAAATTACGTCAACGTTTTGGTCAGGCGGGTTATGAAGTCTTAGTGGAAAATCGAGGCGCCTTAAAACGGCTGATAGGCTTATTGCGCCCGTATTTAGAACAGCAATCCGACACAGCAACACAACAAACGGAGAAATAAAATGGTTCGAGTGATTTACCCTGGCACCTTTGATCCAATTACTAACGGACATGTGGATATTATTGAGCGAAGTGCGGTGCTTTTTTCCGAGGTTATTGTGGCCGTGGCTGCCAGCCCCTCTAAAAAACCGTTATTTGAGTTGGAGCAACGTGTTCAATTAGCGCAACAATCCGTCGCCCACGTGCCGAATGTTCGAGTGATTGGGTTTGCCGATTTATTGGCCAATGTGGTGCAACAACAGGCTATTCAAGCCATTATTCGAGGTGTACGCAGTACCACGGATTTTGAATATGAATTGCAATTAGCCCATTTAAATAAAACGCTGGCTAACGGCGTAGAAAGCCTGTTTTTACCGCCAAGTGAGCAATGGGCCTATGTTTCTTCGACTATCGTACGAGAAATTTATTTGCATGGTGGCAATGTGGAGAAATTTGTTCCCGCCCCTGTTCTTTCGGCATTATTAAAAACTGTGAAAAAATAAGCACAAAAGTCATTCAATAAAAGTAAAATTTGTGCCACAATAGCAGTAATTTATTGACATTCAACAACGATTAACGAGTTATGAAAACAACAGCAGAAATTAGACAGTCCTTTTTAGATTTTTTCCATAGCAAAGGCCATCAAGTGGTGGACAGCAGTTCCCTTGTGCCTGAAAACGATCCCACCCTACTTTTTACCAATGCAGGGATGAACCAATTTAAAGATGTTTTTCTGGGTTTAGAAAAACGCGCTTATACTCGAGCCACCACGGCACAACGTTGTGTGCGAGCAGGTGGTAAACACAATGACTTAGAAAACGTCGGCTATACCGCACGCCATCATACGTTCTTTGAAATGATGGGAAACTTTAGCTTTGGCGATTATTTTAAACAAGATGCCATTGCTTTCGGTTGGGAATATTTAACCTCACCACAATGGTTAGGCTTACCGAAAGAAAAACTCTATGTCACCGTGTATGAAACCGATGACGAGGCCTATAATATTTGGCATCAACAAATGGGTGTGCCTGAAAATCATATTATTCGTATTGGTGACAACAAAGGCGCCCCTTATGCCTCCGATAACTTCTGGGCCATGGGTGACACTGGGCCTTGTGGTCCATGTACGGAAATTTTCTACGATCATGGGGAACAACATTGGGGTGGTTTACCAGGTTCGCCTGAAGAAGACGGCGACCGTTATATTGAAGTGTGGAATATCGTATTTATGCAGTTTAACCGCTTGGCTGACGGCACCATGGAGAAATTACCGAAACCGTCCGTTGATACCGGTATGGGCCTAGAGCGTATGACCGCCGTGATGCAACATGTAAATTCCAACTATGAAATTGATATTTTCCAAACCTTAATCCGCAAAGTGGCGGACGTAGTGGGCGTGCAAGATTTAAACAATAAATCATTGCGTGTAATTGCCGACCATATTCGTTCTTGTGCGTATTTAATTGCTGACGGTGTGATTCCATCTAATGAGGGCCGTGGTTATGTATTACGCCGTATTATTCGCCGTGCGGTTCGCCACGGACATTTATTAGGGGCAAAACAAACATTCTTCTATAAATTGGTGCCGACGTTAATCGATGTCATGGCAGATGCAGCGAAAATCGTGAAAGAAAAACAAGCCAACGTTGAAAAACTGTTACGTTTGGAAGAAGAACAATTTGCTCGCACCTTAGAGCGTGGGTTAACGTTATTAGATGATGCCTTAGCCAATGTGAAAGACGGCGTATTGTCTGGTGAAGTGGCCTTTAAATTATATGATACTTACGGTTTCCCATTGGATTTAACCGCTGATGTGTGCCGTGAACGTGATATTCAAATTGATGAAGTCGGCTTTGATAAAGAAATGGAGGCGCAACGGTTACGAGCGCAGTCTGCTAGCCAGTTCGGTATGGATTATAATAATGTGATTCGTGTGGACGGCACCACGCAATTTGAGGGGTATAACAAAGCAGAAAGTCAGGCAAAAGTCACCGCACTTTTCCAGGATGGTAAAGCCGTAGAACGTATTGAGGCGGGCCAAAGTGCCGTCGTCATTTTAGAAAATACCCCATTCTATGCCGAAATGGGCGGACAAATTGGCGACAGTGGCGTGTTAAGCCATGAACATGGCCAATTTGAGGTAAAAGACACCCAAAAATACGGCCAAGTGTTTGGTCATTTAGGTGAATTGCAAGTCGGCAGTTTAAGCGTGGGAGATGTAGTTGAGGCTAGCGTAGATAATGTGCGTCGTCAACATACCCGATTAAACCATAGCGCTACCCATTTATTGCATTCGGCTTTACGTCAAGTGTTAGGCGATCATGTGGCGCAGAAAGGATCGTTAGTCTCTGATGTGGGTTTACGTTTTGACTTTGTGCAACCTGAGGCGATTACCAAAGCGCAGTTGGCTGAAGTCGAACGTATTGTGAACTTCCATATTCGAGCCAATCACCCGGTATTAACCGAAGAAATGGGCATTGAACAAGCGAAAGCCAAAGGGGCTATGGCATTATTTGGTGAGAAATATGGTGATGTAGTGCGTGTGGTGACCATGAGTCCATTCTCCATTGAACTTTGTGGTGGATTACATGCTGAACGCACTGGTGATATTGGTTTATTTAAATTGGTTTCTGAGGGTGCCGTGGCCGCCGGTATTCGCCGTGTAGAGGCTGTAACGGGCGAGGGCGCTATTGCTTGGTTGCATCAACAACAAGCTATTTTAGATCGAGTGACAGAGGCGTTAAAATCTGATGTAACGTCATTGCCAGAGAAAATTAATCTATTGCAAGAAAAAGCCAAGAAAACCGAAAAAGAATTACAACAGTTAAAAGAGAAAGCCGCTATGCAAGCTGGCTCGAATTTGGCACAAAGTGCGGTGAAAATTAATGGAATTTCGGTCATTGTTCAACAGTTGGACGGTGTCGATAGCAAAGCATTGCGAGTGATGGTCGACGATTTAAAAAATCAGCTCGGTTCTGCCGTGGTGGCGTTTGCCTCAGCTGTTGAGGGCAAAGTCAATTTAATTGTCGGCGTAACAGCCGACCTCACAAGCAAAGTGAAAGCAGGTGAATTAGTCAATCTTATGGCTCAGCAAGTGGGTGGGAAAGGCGGTGGCCGTCCAGATATGGCCATGGCCGGTGGTTCCCAACCCGAAAATGTGGCTAACGCATTGGATGTGGCATCTGATTGGTTAAAAGGAAATTTGTAAGTGTTATATCGTAATATCTTGTTGTGATTTACAAGATTTGTTATCAATAAGGAAGTTGTTAACACAAACAAATATAATCATATAAAGAGGAGACGTATATGCTAGTTTTAACCAGAAAACTGGGCGAGAGCTTACTCATTGGTGATAATATTGAAATCACAGTGTTAAATGTCCGTGGTAATCAAGTAAAATTAGGTGTGAAAGCACCCAAAGAGGTTTCCGTTCATCGGGAAGAAATCTATCAACGTATCAAACAATCTCAAGATGACGATCATCCAGAGATTGATTAAGGAGAATCTATGAGTAAATTAACGTGTTTTAAAGCCTATGATATTCGTGGCCGTTTAGGGGATGAACTCAATGTCGATATTGCCTATCGCATTGGTCGTGCCTTTGGTCAATTCTTAAAGCCGAAAAATATTGTAGTGGGTGGTGACGTACGTTTAACCAGTAAAGAGTTGAAAAGTGCGGTAACAAATGGCTTATTAGATTCTGGTGTTGATGTGATTGACTTAGGTGAAGTAGGAACCGAAGAAGTTTATTTCGCTACTTCATTCTTAAAAGCCGATGGCGGTATTGAAGTCACTGCTAGCCATAACCCAATGGATTATAACGGCATGAAATTAGTGCGTGAGGGATCTCGTCCAATTAGTGCAGATACTGGACTTGCCGATATTCAACGCTTAGCGGAGGAAAATAATTTCCCTGCGGTCACGCAACGTGGTCAATATAAACAACAATCGGTGATTGGCGATTATGTAGAGCGTTTGTTATCCTACATCAATTTAGACAATATCAAGCCATTAAAATTAGTGATTAACTCAGGTAATGGTGCAGCAGGTCATGTAGTGGATGCGATTGAAGCACAATTTAAAGCACGCCGTGTACCTGTGGAATTTATTAAGGTGCATAATAATCCAGACGGTACGTTCCCACATGGTATTCCTAACCCAATTTTACACGAAAACCGCCAAGACACCATTGATGCGGTATTAAAACACAAAGCCGATATGGGGATTGCCTTTGACGGTGACTTCGACCGTTGTTTCTTCTTTGATGAAAACGGTGGTTTCATTGAGGGTTATTATGTGGTCGGTCTATTAGGTCAGGCTTTCACCCAAAAACAAAAAGGGGCGAAGATTATCTACGATCCACGTTTAATCTGGAATACGGAAAAATTAGTATCCGCTAACGGTGGAGAACCTGTCATGTCGAAATCAGGTCATTCTTTCATTAAGGAAAAAATGCGTGAAGTGGATGCGGTTTACGGTGGCGAAATGTCAGCACACCATTATTTCCGTGATTTCTACTATTGTGATAGTGGTATGGTGCCTTGGTTATTAGTGATGGAATTAGTGAGCACAACAGGTAAATCCTTAGGTCAATTAGTGACAGAAAGCATTAATACTTATCCATCACCAGGTGAAATCAACAGCAAATTAACCGATGCCAAAGCATCCATTGCTCGTGTCCGTGCTGCCTATGAAAAAGAGGCGGTGAGCGTAAATGAAATTGACGGCATTAGCATTGAATATCCAAACTGGCGTTTCAATTTACGGAGCTCAAATACTGAACCTGTGGTGCGTTTGAACCTTGAAACCCGTGGGGATAAAGTGTTGATGCAAGAGAAGACGGATGAGATTTTGGCGTTGTTGCGTCAATAAAAAATCTTGTTGATTTGGACCGCACTTTTAAAAAAGTGCGGTTATTTTTTCATTAGAATCCTGTTTTGCTGTTAGCAAAAATATTCATTTATTAGGAATATAAAAATGACAAAACAAATCGCCATTATCACCGGCTCCACCCTAGGCGGAGCGGAATATGTTGCTGATCATGTTGCCGATTGTCTTGAGCAACAAGGTTTCGACACCCAAATTGAAAACAACGCCACCTTTGCTGATGTAGAAAATCACAAACGCTGGCTTATCGTAACGTCCACCCACGGTGCAGGCGAATTGCCCGAAAATATCCAACCCTTTATCGACGAAGTGAGACAACAAGATTTAACAAATGTACGTTTTGCAGTGGTCGGATTAGGCAATTCCGATTATGATACTTTCTGTTATGCAGTCGATACGGTGGAACAAACTCTCACCGCACAAGGTGCGGTGCAAATTTGTGAAAGTTTACGTATTGATGTGTCGCAAGTGGACGATCAAGATCAAGCGGCGGAAGATTGGCTACCAACAATGTTAAACGCCTTGTAATCTACCCCTTTTGAGTGAATAAAATTTGACAGTTCTTCTGTTAATGGTAGAATACACCCCGCTTTAGATTTTGCAAAAAACTAAGGGAAGTCAAATGTTTATATTTTGTAATTATATTGTTAAATATTTGTTGCATATATAGATATGATTAATTTTTAATATTCTTGGAGCCTATTATGTCAGGTATTTTTCAACAAACTGAACCATCACGTCGTCGTTATGGTTTAGCAGTATTTGTCGGTATTATTGCAGGTATTATCTCTGCATTCGTAAAATGGGGGGCTGAACACCCATTCCCACCACGTAGTCCAATTGATTTATTTAGCGCAGCTTGTCCACAACCGGTATTAGATGCGTTAAATTCTGGTGCGATTGCCATGAACGGTGCCTTAGATCAATGTTCACGTGCTTTCTTAAACCCACCACATGTTTTCTTACGTGATTACATTGGTATCGATCCAACCGAAGCTGCATTCACTTTCGCAGACCACGCATTCAACTGGATCGGCGTTACACACATGATTTTCTCATTAGTGTTTGCTATTGCTTACTGTGTGGTTGCAGAGCGTTTCCCTAAAGTGAAATTCTGGCAAGGTATCGGTGCAGGTATTATCGCAGACATCGGTGCACACTATATTGTTTTCCCAGCGTTAGGTTTAACACCACCTGTGGCAGATTGGCCATTATATGAACACATTTCTGAATTAGTGGGTCATATCTTCTGGTTCTGGACCATTGAGGTCATTCGTCGTGATTTACGTAACCGTATCACACACGAACCCGATGCAGAAATCCCATTAAGCCAAGGTCATCGTTAATTGTAACGAGAACATTCAACATAAACCCGAACAAATGTTCGGGTTTTTTGTTATTCAAATACCGTTAACACCGAGAGCGGATAACGTTCTCCGGCCAAATAATCTTGCAAGGCTTGAATAACCAAGGGGTTACGTTCGCATTGCCCCTCTTGTTGAATGTAGTCATGAAATTCCGCTAATGTGAGCCATAACCCTCGGGTAATGTCACTGTCGTGAGGCGTAATGGGAACGCATTCATTCAGTTCCACCACAAACACAAAACGCAAATAATCCGTTTGACTACGGGGTGCATGCCATTGATAGATTTTCAGTAACGACTGCATTTCCGCCTGAATGCCCGTTTCTTCATAGAGTTCACGGCTTGCCCCTTGTAAAAGGGTTTCTTCTTTTTCTAAATGGCCTGCGGGTTGGTTGAGGGTACGCTTACCGTATTCGATTTCTTCCACAAATAAAAATTTGCCGTTGCAATGGACAACGCAAGCCATGGTGATATTGGGTTTGTGCATAATCTTATTCCGTCGTTAATTTTAACATCGCAAAAAGTTGTTGTTTTTCGCTTTCATTTAATAATTGATATTCACCATTCGCCAAATGGTTGAGGGTTAATCCTGCCGTGGCATAACGCACCAAACGTAGGGTTGGAAAGCCAATATGCGCAGTCATACGGCGTACTTGGCGGTTTTTTCCCTCGCTAATTTTGATTTCAAGCCAACGGGTGGAAATGGCCTGACGTTGCCGAATCGGTGGCTGTCTTGTCCATAAAAATGGCTCAGAAATACACCGCACTTTGGCGGGCTTTGTCATGCCGTCTTTTAACTCAACGCCGTGCCGTAATGGTTCAAGATCTTGCTCCGTGGGGACACCCTCGACTTGCACCCAGTAGGTCTTTTCGGTTTTGAACTTGGGATCCGCCAAGCGGTGTTGTAGTTCGCCATGATTGGTTAACAGCAACAACCCCTCGCTATCCCGATCTAACCGCCCTGCAGCGTAAATCTGCGGAATGGGAATAAAATCTTTCAAGGTGGCTCGACCATCTTCACCACTAAATTGGCACAGCACATCGTAAGGTTTGTTAAATAACACCACGACCGTGTCGGCAAGTGAGCGTGGTTTTTGAGGGCGTTGATTTTTTTTATTCGCAAAAGCTGTTTTTTTATACTTATCTCTTGCAACTCGTTTTAAGTTCATATATGTTGTTCAAATAATAAAAATATTGGGGGCGAAAGGTTTCTTTTTTATTTTTGTTGTCCATTAAAAAGACCTGCTTCTTATACTACCAGTAAACACCACAAAATATAAGGAGAAAGTATGACATCGAAAGTGATTATTCCACAAGGTGAGAAAATTCAATTAAATGCGGACGGTTCATTGGCTGTGCCGAATCAACCCATTATCCCGTTTATTGAGGGCGATGGCATTGGGGTAGACGTGACCCCTGCGATGCAAACGGTGATTAATGCCGCCGTGCAAAAAGCCTATGGGGGCGAACGTAAAATTGCGTGGTGTGAAATCTATGCGGGTGGCAAAGCTAATCAGCTTTATGGCGAAAATACTTGGTTACCTGATGAAACTTTAGCGTTGATCAAAGAATACCATGTGGCGATTAAAGGCCCATTAATGACCCCCGTCGGCGGTGGCATTCGTTCCTTAAATGTGGCCATGCGACAAGGCTTAGATTTGTATAACTGTTTACGCCCTATCCGTTATTACGAGGGCACCCCAAGCCCTGTTAAGCACCCTGAATTAGTGGACATGGTGATTTTCCGTGAAAATTCAGAAGATATTTATGCCGGTGTGGAATGGAAAGCGGGTTCTGCCGAGGCCGATAAAGTCATTAAATTCTTGCAAGATGAAATGGGCGTGAAAAAAATTCGTTTCACGCAAGATTGTGGTATTGGTATCAAACCGGTATCAAAACAAGGTACACAGCGCTTGGTGCGTGCAGCGTTACAATATGTGATTGACAATGACCGCCGTTCCCTCACCTTGGTACATAAAGGCAATATCATGAAATTTACCGAGGGCGCCTTTAAAGAATGGGGTTATCAAGTGGCCAAAGAATTTGGCGCCACCCCGTTAGACGGCGGCGATTGGCATAAACTGACCAACCCGAAAACAGGGCGTGAAATCATTATTAAAGATTGCATTGCCGACGCCTTTTTACAAGAGGCCTTGTTGCACCCAGCCGATTATGATGTGATTGCCACCTTGAATTTAAACGGTGATTACATTTCTGATGCGCTCGCTGCGCAAGTGGGCGGAATTGGTATTTCACCGGGGGCCAATATTGGCCAAGAGGCCGCTATTTTTGAGGCCACCCATGGCACCGCACCGAAAATCGCCGGTCAAAATAAAGGTAACCCCGGTTCCTTAATTCTGAGCGGTGAAATGATGTTGCGTCATTTAGGTTGGACGGAGGCGGCTGATTTGGTCGTGAATGCCGTGTCTAAAACCATAGCCAATAAAACGGTCACCTTTGATTTCGCTGATATGCTCGAGGGTGCCACTTTGCGTTCTTCTTCTGAGTTTGCGCAGGATATTGTGGGGAATATGTAAGTTAATAATTAACTCAAGATGCGGCGCATCGTCACATTCCTAGCCCTGTACGCCAGTGCAGGGCAATGTCTTTATTTTTAATAAAAATTCCCCTACATTTCACCGCACTTCGATCTAGTTCATAAACACAATATCTTGTGTTTCTTTATCCCTCAAACCCATAGATATACGCATTAAAAATTTTTAAAATTTTTTTCCTTTATAAATCAAAACCCTAATCAAAAGTGGTGAAAATTGCCGTTTGTCAAGTCTTGTTATGTATTTTTTTTTGTCTAAAATAGAGCCTAAATATTAATTTAACCCTCCTTAAAAGTGAACGCATTATGTCCAGAAATCTTTTTGAAAAACGCTTGAACATCAAGCCTTACGAATACCCTGAATTGCTTGAGTTCAAAGATGCCATTCGCCATTCCTACTGGCTGCATACCGAATTTAATTTCACCGGTGACATTCAAGATTACCGCACCACCATTAACGATCACGAACGCCAAGTTCTCACCCGAGCCATGTTGGCGATTTCCCAAGTGGAAGTGAACGTGAAACGTTTCTGGGGCGAGCTGTATCGCTATTTCCCAAAACCAGAAATGGACGACGTGGGCGGAACCTTTGCCGAATCCGAAGTGCGCCATAAAGATGCCTATTCTTTCTTATTAGAGAAGTTAGGGCTAAACGAAATGTTCAGCCAAATTCAAGATATTGAACCGCTAATGAACCGTATCCGTTATATGGAAAGTTTCATGAAAGACAAAGATGCGGGCAAAGGCGAATTTGTGTTGTCGTTGGTGTTGTTCTCATTGTTTGTGGAACACATTTCCTTATTCGGTCAATTCTTAATTATGATGTCGTTCAACAAGCATAAAAACCTGTTCAAAGGCATTTCTAATGCGGTAGAGGCCACCTCAAAAGAAGAAGAAATTCACGGTAAATTCGGTATTGCGTTATACGAAATTTTACGTGATGAACATGCGGAATTGTTTACTGATGAATTTTTTACCGATTTAAAAACCTTGTCAGACCAGGCATTTGAGGCAGAATGTGGTATTTTAGATTGGATTTTTGAGGGCGGCGATTTAAGTTTTATCACCAAAGAAACGGCATTAAATTACATTAAAAGCCGTTACAACAACTCATTAACCATACTCGGATTGACGGCGCCACACAACATCAATCCAGAATTATTAAAAGAAACCCAGTGGTTCGATATTGAAATCCTTTCCACCAAAGAGAATGATTTCTTCTATAAACGTAGCACTGATTACAGCAAAAAAATGAAACAGATTACCGCCGATGACTTATTCTAATCCAAACCGTCCAGACTTCGCTTGGTTAAACGAAGACAGCCGTTTGTTCTTGCAACGTGGTTACTTGCTCGAGGGAACAAACGCCCTAGAACGCATTCGCTTTATTGCCGAACATGCTGAACATAAACTCGGCATTGAGGGCTATGCGGAGAAATTTTATCACTACATGGCTCGTGGCTATTTTTCCCTTTCTTCGCCAATTTGGTCAAACTTTGGCTTAGATCGTGGTTTGCCGATTTCCTGTTTTGGGAGCTATATTGGCGACTCCATTCATGAAATTATGGTGACTACCGCTGAAGTGGGCATGATGAGCAAAATCGGCGGCGGGACGTCGGCCTATTTCGGTGATATTCGTCCACGTGGCTCGGTGATTAAAAATAACGGCAAGTCTGATGGTTCATTCAACTTTACCAAGTTATTTGATACCGTGATTGATGTCATTTCACAAGGCACCTCACGCAAAGGCCAATTTGCCGGTTATATTGATATTGAACATGGTGACATTGACGAATGGTTAGACATTCACACCGAGGGCAACCCGATTCAATTAATGTATTACGGCGTGTGTATCGGCCATGAATGGCTACAAAGCATGAAAGCGGGCGACCCTTATAAACGTCAGCTTTGGGCAAAATTATTACAACGTAAAACCGAAACCGGTATTCCGTATTTGTTCTTTAAAGACAACGCCAACGCCGGCCGTCCTGATGTGTATAAAGAGAAAAACATGGTGGTGCATGCCTCCAATCTTTGTACGGAAATCATGTTGCCAGCTTGTCATGATGAAAGTTTCGTCTGTTGCTTGTCGTCCATGAATTTACTCTATTTTGATGAGTGGAAAAACACCGACGCCCCGGAAGTCTTAACCTACTTCTTAGACGTGGTTATGAGCGAATTTATTGAGAAAAGCCAACATATTCCGTTCTTACACCGTGCCAACAAATTTGCACGTCGTCACCGTGCATTAGGTTTAGGCGTATTAGGCTGGCACAGTTATTTACAAGCGAATAATATTGCGTTTGATAGCTTTGAGGCCATGCAGAAAAACAATGAAATTTTCCGCACGCTGAAAGAAAAAACCTTACAAGCCTCGCAAGAATTGGCGCAACGTTTCGGCGAACCAGAAATTTTAGAGGGCTACGGCCGTCGCAATACCACCTTAATGAGTATTGCGCCAACCAAATCCAGTAGCTTTATTTTAGGCAGCGTATCGCCGTCGGTGGAACCGTTTAAATCCAATTATTATGTAAAAGATTTAGCCAAAATCAAAACCGTCTACAAAAACCCATTCTTGGAAAAATTATTACAAGAAAAAGGCTTAGACAAAGACGAAATTTGGGACAGCATTTTATTGCATGACGGTTCTGTGCAACATTTAGCCCAATTAAGCGATCAAGAGAAAGATATTTTCAAAACATTCTCAGAAATCAGCCAGTTAAGTGTGATTCAACAAGCGGCACAACGTCAAAAATATATCGATCAAGGCCAAAGTATTAACATCATGGTTCACCCTGCGACCCCCGCAAAAGATTTGAACCAATTATACTTAACCGCCGAAGAATTGGGCTTAAAATCCATTTATTATCAATACAGTATGAGTGCAGCACAAGTGTTTAACCGTAACTTACTCAGTTGCTCAAGCTGTGAGGGCTAGTTAGCCAATTAACCTATTGAAGTGCGGTGAAAAAAATCAACCTTTTTTCACCGCACTTTTTTATTGATAAAACCTATTTCAGAGTTAAGATCAAAGCGATCTCCAAGCGACCACTTATCCGATCTTTAATTAGCGGATATGCCATTTTTATGTTGATGATATTTTAACTAAAATGGAGCGGCAGATCTGTGTATCCGCCCCTACGCTGTTTTTTCCTGCCTTTATCCCATTTCCCTTTCACTATCGCCTAGCGCTAGTTAGTCATGCCTACTTGTCTTTTGGTTAAAAAAATAGTCGAACAAACAACTAAATGTTGTGCCAAAAAAACAATTATAGTATATTTGGTAATCACCTTGTGCGCTTATATTTTTAATGGTTGGTAGTGTATGTCTTCCCAGAAAATGAGCTAGAGAAAAGAGTAGCGAAACTAGAGGGTAGCTTACCTTAGATTCTTAGCCGTGTTTAACCAATGTGTTGATATACCCATAAAATAAGGCTTTATAAATAAAGCTCTATTGGGTAAATAAAACACAAAATTTGTATATTTTCTGAATTTAAATTTATTATTTTTTATTCAGAAAAATTCACTAAATTTTAATTAAAAATCTATTGTATTTATTTTTATCTACGATAACATCCAAATAAAAATAAATATAATAATAAAAGGAGTTTATATGCTCAAAAATAAAATTAAATTAGGTTTGTTATTAAGTTTTTTATTTATTTCTCAAAATGTTTTTTCATTTGGCTGCCAAGATTGGACTAAAATTCCTAAAGACCAATATTGCACACCTAATGGAGAAAAGTTA
The DNA here is from genome assembly GCF_051851525.1 of Lonepinella sp. BR2357. Taxonomy (NCBI): domain Bacteria; kingdom Pseudomonadati; phylum Pseudomonadota; class Gammaproteobacteria; order Pasteurellales; family Pasteurellaceae; genus Lonepinella; species Lonepinella sp. BR2357. The sequence goes on from NZ_JBPDVG010000008.1 coordinate 92,277, forward strand.
TTTAAATATGGTGAAATTACTCAGGAAATGAGAAATATTAAAAGTACTTTTAGGGGTAAAACTTACACTTATAAAGATTTAATTCAACCTTTAAATTATAATGATTTAGTTGGAATAAAAGAATTTGAAAATAAACTTATCAAGTTTAGTGATGAACTTGGTAAAAAATCCAATAATCTTTCCATAGAACAATTTAAACTATTACTTAAAGTTAGAGGTGATTATGTGCAACAAATATTGGATAATAAATACTATAATTATATGATAATTAGTAGTTTAACTATAATGGATAGGGTTATTATTTCTCTTTTTAATAAATTCAATGTGAGCCCTGAAGTCCAGAATAAATTTAAAGCAGATTCCATGGAAAAAATAAACACTTTAAAAATAATGGATAAATATATTAAAGTTACTGTTTATGGGTGATAATAATAAAAGCAATAAATATTTATTGCTTTTATTTTATATTAAATACTAAGATCGCCATTATTTATATTTTCTTTATGGGCTAAAATATCTTCTAGTTTATCATCTTCATCTTCATCTTCATCTTTTGCATTTTTTATATTAGATTGTGAATATGCAATATTAGCCTGTTTTTGTAGTTCATTTGCCATTTGCTTGGATTTATCAATATCAGCAACAGCTAATATTTTCTTCTCATCTTCACTCATGTGAGTCATAGTATTTTCATTTTTATTCTGTTTTTCTAGTATTTGATTTGGTGTAAAATGTGTGGCTTGATAAAAATCATTTAAAATTTCTCTATTGGTAGCTGTTTCTTTTCTTCCTGGGATTAATGGATCATGTTTAAAATCAGGATCTATTCCCAATTTCTTTATTTTTTCTATAATTTCTATATCTTTTTCAGTTAATTTTTCACCATTATTAATTCTTCTAAACATATCATAAACTTCAGTAGATTTAATATCTTTATTAATTGAAGTTACTGCCATAGTGACATGGTAATATTTATCCCTATCTTGTTTATAGTTTTCTACATATTGCTGATCTATCATAGTGTGATCAGGCTTAAGTTCAGGATTATCTTTTAAATCTTTGTCTAATAACTCTATAATGTTATCTGCTGATTCACTATCAAACCACATACCAGCAAGAGCATTTTTAAACAGGGAATGATCATTGCCTTGTGCTTTACTTTTTTCATAGAGTTCTCTAAAAAAAGCATTATTTAAAATGTCTTTATTATCCCCTGCCAAATAAAGAGTTAATTGGGAATGTAATAACTGCCCCACATTGGTGTTATGATCTGATTTAAATAGGCTGATAATATCCCATTTAGAATTAGAATCAAATTTTTTACAAATATCCAAGGATTTATTTAATTGGCTTTTTAACAATCCCCAGATTTCATCAGCAGGTTTATTTAATAAATCTTTATTATTGAATAAGTCTTTGGATTTCAGTTCTGTAAATATAATTTCATTAGAAATACTTTCTAAAGATCTTTTTTTAGCAGGGTCAGTTTCTTTGGCAATTTGCTCTGCCATTAAATGTCTAAATTTCAGTCTTGTTTCTTCATTATCAGGAATGGTTCTTATCATATTCCCCACAGGGACCACTTGAATATGACTATTCTTATAAGCCAGACTATTAATGGTAGAAAGGGTATCTACAAATAATCTAAACATTTCAGGATTATCTTCCCAATGAGCACATCTTTTAAAAATAGTTTGAAATTCTGGATTATTTCTGAAATTATTTAATAAAGTTTCTCTTCTTTCTGGTTTGGCTTGTCTAAATTCTTCCAATAATGTATTTAAATTCTCTTCATTTGTTGCAGCATATCCTGCAATTTTGGCAGTGTTTTGGAGTTGTTCAGGATCATTTAAATCAGTATGGTTTATCACATAATTAATGGCTTTATTTTGATTTTCTTTACCAATTTTTGCCCATTGACTAGCATCAGTGATATGCTCTGTAATATATTTCACTAATTCATAGCTTTTCAACAGATTCAACTGCTGCAAATTAAACTGCTGACCAGTTTTAATTTCTTGCTGTTGTTTATTAACCTGCTCTTTTTTTTCTGCCAGATCATATGCCAAATTTGCCATGATTTTCTGCATTTTCTCTATTTCTGGTTTATGGCTTTCAGTAATCTCTTGAAATTTAGGATTATCTTTTAACTTGCTTTCCATTTGATGTAATAAAGCAGTTTTCTGATCAATAGGAAGAGGCAAATTAGCCACCACATTCATAATATTAAATAAATGATTAATGTCTTTTTCATCACTGATTTTTGGAATGGTGGCAAGATAATTTTGCAGGTCAAATTTTTTATCCATAATTATTTTTATCTGAGGAGTTTATTAATTATTACTTCTATTGTAAAAAATTAACAAAATTTTTATTATAAACTGATGTAATTTTGAGCAATTTAAATGGAAATCTCATCAACACATTGGTTAAACACGGCTAAGAGATTTTATGCTTGAACTTTTCAGCACAAAACCTATCATAATAGGGTAGACGAACAAAAAAGAGAAATTATGACGATACCATTTATTCAACCACGCTTGGATCAACTGTTGGCCGATATGCAGGCGCAAAATGATCCTTTCGTGTTATTGCAAACCTTTTGCCAATATTTACGTGACGGCGGACAATGTCAAGCCAGTGAACGGGTGAACTTATTTATTGGGCTGTTACAACAGCATCCCGATTTTGCGGGCAGGCTGTCTAGCTTGCTATGCCGTTGGTTATGCCAAATGCGGTTGTATCCCTTGTTGGTGAGCAGTGGCATTTTAAGTCGTGATGGCTTTGGCAAGGAGATGAAACAACGGCTGTATGAAAAAATGAATCCGGCCTTTAAGGACAGCAAAGATTTACGTGATGTGTTCTTTATGTTATTTCATGATCGCCGAGATCTGGCGTGGCTTAAGGCGATTTCGGTGAAAACTTGGGTAAACCTGTTTGCCACCTTTCAGCACTATACGGAACAAGCCGATCAAAATTGGTTGCATCAACATCTTTATCATGAGGGCTATTCCGCCATTGAAATGTTAGCCATTTGGTTGGCGGCGGAAGATTTGGAGCCCGAATTAATGCGACTTGATCCGAATTTATTAGACGCCCATTCGCCATTTGTGGCGTTGCAAAAAGAAGTGGCACAATGGTTAACCGCTCAACAACAGGGTGAACATTATGACGATAGCCATTTGCAAGTCATGCTATCGCAATGTCGCAAACAAATTGATCGTTTTCATAAACGTGGTGTGGTGGCGGGTTCTTCCTTAGGTGTGGCGCATTTGTTGGAACGGTTAACCCAAACTTTGGATCGCTTGGTGTTGCTCAAAGGGTTGTTCAGTACGTCAAAATTATCCTTATTGCGCTTATTACAAGCCACCGAAATATTTGCCGAGGCCGCCACCGATCAACATAATATTGCGGTACTTTGGAAACAAAGCGCAAGCATGCTTTCTCGCACCATTGCACAAAACACCAGCGACCATGGCGAGCATTATGTGACACGCAGCAAAAAAGAATATTTTGCCATGTTTTACTCTGCGGCGGGTGGCGGGATTTTAATTGCGCTGATGGCTTTATTGAAAATTTATTTGGGTGATGTGATTGAGGATAAGATCTGGAAAAGTGTGGCTTATGGCTTGAACTATGGGCTGGGCTTTATGCTGATTTTTATGTTGCATTTTACCGTCGCAACCAAACAGCCCGCCATGACCGCCGCCCGTTTTGCCGAGGCCGTGGAACGCAACCCGCAAGGGCGAGCGGTGAACATGAAACTGGCACAATTATTGATTGATGTTGTGCGCTCTCAAACCATTGCCGTGCTAGGCAACGTGGCCTTCGCCATGGGATTAAGCGCATTAATCGCCTATTTTTATGCGCAACAAAAAGGCATGGCGCTATTGGATCAAGCCGCCATTGACTACCAACTGCACGCCATTGACCCCACACAAGGCGCCTTATGGTTCGCCGCCATTGCGGGTGTGTGGTTATTCTGTTCGGGGATTATTTCGGGCTATTTTGATAACCGCAGTAATTACCTCAACAGCAAAATGCGCTTGCGTTATCATCCCGTGTTGAAATACCTGATGCCTGAAAAATGCCGGATTGGCATTGCAAATTATTTACATGACAATTACGGCTCCTTAATGGGAAATTTCTGTTTCGGTATGCTGTTAGGATTAACCGGTCTGGTGGGCTATTGGCTAGGCTTACCCCTTGATATTCGCCATGTGGCCTTTTCCTCGGCCAATCTTGGTTATGTGGCCGTTAGCGGTGAATTAAGTCAGCCATTAATTTGGCAAAACCTCGGCTTTGTGTTGTTGATCGGTGTGGTGAATTTATTGGTGAGTTTCACCTTGGCATTGCGTGTGGCGTTGAAGTCGCTCAACACGGAAATCGACAGTTGGTGTGAAATCGCCCGTTGCCTCTGTGAGATTATACGCAAGCGCCCTCTGAGCTTGTTCTTGCCCTTGCAGTTGGAGAAATAAACGGAAACTGCGGTGAAAAATGTTTGTTTTTTCACCGCAGTTTTTTATTCCTTTACCTTTTTACTTTACCCCAAAACCACCTGAACATTGGATTCAGAAAGGCGTTCAGAAATGGATTGTGGCAGTAAGTCATCAGTAACAAAATAATCCAATTCGGTTAAATTGCCTAATTTCACCATGGCACGGCGGTGGAATTTGGAATGGTCGGACACTAACAACGTATGCCGTGAATTTTCCATCATGGCGCGTTTCACTTGCACTTCGTGGAAATCATAGTCCAACAAGGAACCATCTAGGTCAATGCTACTGATGCCCAAAATGCCGTAATCTAAGCGGAATTGCGAAATAAAGGCCACTGTGGCCTCGCCGATAATCCCGCCATCTTGACGCAATGAACCGCCGGCAAGGGTAATCTGGAAACTGTCATTTTTCATCAGAATATGGGCGGCATTTATGTTGTTGGTGACAATGCGGAGATCTTTATGGTCGAGTAAAGCGTTGGCGACCGCCTCGGGGGTTGTGCCGATATCGATAAATAGCGAGGAGCCATTGGGAATGAGTTTGGCCGCCGCTTGCGCAATTTGATTTTTTTCTTGTAACAAAAATTCCTTACGAGAGGCATAATCACTGTTTTCCGAAGAGGAGGGCGAGGCTGCGCCACCATGATGGCGGCGAATCATATCTTTTTCTGCCAAGGTGTTTAAATCACGGCGAATCGTTTGTGGGCTGACATTCAGGCGTTCGACTAATTCTTCGGTGCTGAGATAGCCGTTTTGTGTCACGAGTTCAACAATGGTTTGATGACGAATGGACTGTTTCATAAAAGTGATCCTTATTCGATTTAATTGGGGTTATTTTGCCATTTTTGCACGTAAAAAGCCAAAGATTAATCCGATAATTAAGCCAGAAATATGCGCCGCGTTGCCCATTTCGATACCAATAAAAGGGCTAATAAAACCAAACGCAATCCCCACGAGCAGCATACTAAAAAAGCCCTCGGGCAAGTCAAATTGACGATGTTGGCCAAATTTATCCACGCAGAACACAAATCCCATCACCGCATAAACGACACCCGACAAGCCGAAGAACCAAGGGCCACTGGCCCAGTTTTGCGCCAAACCTGAGCCAACGCCGGCAATCAGATAGAGTAAAATCAGGGTCAATGAACCAAAGGTTTTTTCAATCGCCCCGCCAAATAACCACCACCAAGCGAGGTTGAAACCAATATGTGCCACGGATAAGTGCATTAAGGTGTGGGTTAGATAACGCCAATAGTCTTGCTGTTCGACAGGTTCAGCGGGAAAGTGCGTGGCGTTTAATAAGACTTCACTTTCCATATCAAGGGTGTTGCTGATGGCGTATAAAATCACGCAAAGTGCGGTGATAAATAAAGTAAATTTTGCGGGATGACTTCTAAAATGCACAAGCATTTGCTATATTCCTGTTTAGTTTTTACATAATCATATCAAGGGAGATCAAAATGGAAAACAACCGTTTACCAGAGGGCTTTAGCCGTTTTAGTTGGCTGTTAGTGGGATTTTGTTTTCCCATTCTGCTTTGGCCACTGGCCTTGTTGTTGTCACCGGCGGTGGTGGATAACCCAAATTTAGCCAATTTCCACCGCACTTTTATCTCATTTACGCTGTGGTTTTACCCTCTTGCCCTGGCGATTATGGCACGGATTTTATTTAAATTAAACCAACGTCGGCCAAAATTAGCGGAAAAAGCCTTATATGTGAGTGCGGTGGTTTTTTGGGGCGTTTTTGCCTATGTGGTGGCAGTGGGGTTTAACTAACCCCTTGCTCCGTTGGCAGGCCGGCTTTTTCCCACGCCTCAAAACCGCCAATCACGCTATAAACTTGCTCGTAGCCTTGTTCAATCAAATAGGTACCTACACTGCGACTACTAATGCCATGATAACAGACTAAAATCACCGGTTCATCGTAGTCATATTCGTTTTGGAAATCCCCATAACTTTGGTTGGTAAGATGAAATGCGTCGGGAATATGGCTACGGCTGTAATTGGCCCAATCACGTACATCTAATAACGCACAGGTTTGGTTTTGTAGCATGTCCCAGGCTTGTTGTGGGCTAATATCAATTAATTGTGTCATCTGCATTTCCTTTTAAAATCACCAGTTTTTCGGTGTCAATATCTTGATGTAATAATTCCACCGCCGGCAAGGTTTTGGTGGCCTTGGCGGATAAATCTTTAAAGCGTTCCACTTTGCCCGCTAGCCCTTGTTGTCCCATTAAGGCTGTCACGGTGCTGTTATATTGGGTGCTTGCGGTGCTTAACGTATTGCCTAATTTTGCCAAACGTTCAGCCAGTAAGCAAATTTGATTATAAATATCCCCTGCTTTTTCGCTGATTTCTTTGGCCTCCGCATTCCCTCGCTCCACCCGCCACAAATTCGCCACGGTACGTAAAATCGGCATTAATGTGGTGTGCGATACCAAAATCACATTTTTCTGATAAGCAAAATTAAACAATTCCACATCCGCTTTCATGGCCTCAATATAAGCGGGTTCCACCGCAATAAACATCAACACAAAATTCGGGCTACGCATGCCAATAAGATTGCTGTAATCTTTCTTCGACAGGTCATTTACATGATTACGAATAGCTTTAATATGCTCTGCCATAAATTGTTGGCGTTGCACCTCATCTTCTGCATTGACCGCTTGTTCATAGGCCACGAGCGACATTTTGCTGTCAATAATCAGGTGTTTCTGATCGGGCAAATGCACCACAAAATCGGGGTAATTATGGTTGCCTTGTTGATCTTTAAAATGGGCTTGGGCGGAATAATGATCACCATTGACTAAACCGGCTAATTGTAAGGTGCGTTCTAATTGCAGTTCGCCCCAATTACCTAAAGTTTTCTTTTCGCCTTTTAAAGCCGAGGTCAAATTATTGGCCTGTTGCGACATAGAAAGCCCAATATCCAACACTTTTTTCAGCTCGGTTTCTAACAAGGTATTGCCTTTCACACTTTCCGAATGCACCTCATTCACCCGTTTTTGAAAGCTCTCAATTTGCTCACGGAACGGTTTCAACAAACTGTCTAACGCCTGTTGATTGGATTGACTAAAAGATTGCGTTTTTTCGTCTAAAATGCGATTCGCTAGATTCTGAAATTCCACACTTAATTGCTGACGGCTTTGTTGAAAAGTCTGCTGTTGCTCCGCCAAACTTTTTTCTTTCTCCGCTAAACTCACTTTGGCTCTCGCTACTTCTTGTTGAAGTGCGGTTAGAATTTCCCGAGTTTTTTCCAGTTCTGCGGTACGTTTGGTAATCAACCGATCACGTTCAGCAATTTCTGAATGTAAATATTCTTCCTTAGTTTGCAGTTGCATCACCGCCAAATCTTGCTGATTTTTCACCGCACTTAGTGCGTCAAACTTATCCACTAAGGTATTGTAATCTTGAATATTTTTATTTAAATCTTGCTTTAATTCCAACACATCACGATTACGTCGTGAAAGTAAAAAACACAGCAAAATGATAAAAAATAAAAAACAAATCACGCCAATTAAGGCCATAAAAAAATAAGGGTATTGTAATAATTCTTGCATTATCCGCTCCTTTAAAATCTGATGGCTAGTATAAACGAAAATAGGTAAAATCAGCATAATAATTTTATATAAGGATTTCCTATGACGGAAACACTTTTCCCACACCGCAAACAACCAGAAACCTGCCCGCAATGCGGTTCACCATTGCATATTCGGCAAGGTAAAAAAGGGCTGTTTTTAGGCTGTTCGGCTTATCCAAACTGTGATTATTTAAAACCTTTGCAGGCTCAATCTGAACATAAAATCTTAAAACAATTAACCGAAATTTGCCCCGAGTGTGGTTGTTTTTTGCAAGTGAAACAAGGGAGTTTTGGAATTTTTATTGGGTGCAGTGGTTATCCTGATTGTCATTTTATTGTGCAAGAAAAACCAGATGAACCTGAACAATCTTTTGTTTGTCCTGAATGTGGTAAAGGGGAATTAGTAGCTCGGCGTGGGCGGCAAGGTAAGACGTTTTATGCCTGTAATCAATTTCCCCATTGTAAATTTACCTTAGCTAGCCAACCTTATCCGGTCAGTTGTCCAAACTGCGGTGGAAATGTGGCGAGTTTAAAAAAATCTAGCGAAACGCACCGCACTTTTATGTGTGCGAATCGGTTGTGTAAGCATGTTTTTGAGGTGGAAATCGTCGATTAACCTACAACGCCAGTTGTGGCGAATATTGTTCTGTTAAGCTGACAAATTGTGCCATGTCGATAGGTTGGAGGTTATTTTTTAATAACGCTAAATTCGGGTGCTGTTGTAAATGCCGTGCGGTTAGATCATCTTGCATGATGTAGCCATTTTGGATCTGTTGCAATACTTCAGCTTGTTTCACCATTAATAACACGCCGTTTCCCCACAATACTACGGCGTCTTGCTCGGTGAGTTGAGCAACATAGCGTTGTAATTCTGTGGTGCTATATTGTGCGTTGGAAATCGTGTAAAGCATGGTTATCCCTTAAAAGGTGAGAATTTTCTCCGCACTTTTGAGCGTTTCGATCAGCAAAGTGCGGTCTATTTTTTGGCAATTTATCACCAATTCAGCCTGATCTAAGCCATATTGTTGCAAGGATTGTTGGCAGACAAAACGTTGTTCAATGTCGTATAAATCCAGCAATTTAAAGGCGCTAATAAAATCTTTTTGCAGAATTAACTCAGGCTGTTGATCCGCTAACAGGTTGAATACTCCGTCATCAAGGAAAAATACCCCGATTTGATCCTCGTCACAAAAAGCCGAGGCCGCCAATACGGCATCTAAGCCCTCTCGGCTAATGGCATTGCCATGGGGGGCGGTTTTAAACACAAAGGCCAATTTCATCATAGGGTAATCACTCGGTCGGCTTGTAACATGGCTGCGCTAAACTCGCCTAAGCCAGCTAAGATAAAAGGTGGCGCCAAGTTTTGTTCAATAATGCCTCGCCGTTGGCTGGCGCTGATACATAAATGCAACGGGATTTGATGCTGTTGGCTTAGTTGTTGCCAGGCTTTTTGTAAATGAAATTCGTCATTGGCGGGCGATACGCAAGCGTTGCCATGGCTCACACCTTGTTGGAAAAAGAAAATCTGGCTAATTTGATGGCCTTTTTCGACTAATGCGTTGGCGAATTGATAAGCAAAAAATGCCCCTTGTGAACCATAAACAGGGCTTTTTATGGCAAGCACATAACGCATGTTAGTCCTCGCTATCCTGCTTAATTTGACGAATATAAAGATACACCGTGTGGCGTGAAATATCTAAGCGTTCAGCCACTAAATTAATCGCATCTTTAATATCAAAAATGCCTTTTTCATACAGCGAAACCACAATTTGACGGTTTTTATTATTATTTGCCACAAGGCGATCGGCGGTGATTTCTTCAATGGTTTTTTCCACCGTTTGGGTCACCAAATCTTCCACCGAACTGGCAAAGTTGACCGCAGAGGCTTCATCATCTTCTGGCAGTGGCATAAGGGTTTGTAAAAATTGCGAAACGGGCACATCTAAATTGATATTAATGCACAATAGACCAATAATGCGCTGATTTTTATTGCGAATCGCAATGGTCACGGATTTCATCAGGCCACTGCTTTTTGCTTTGGTGAAATAGGGTTTTGACACGCTTTCGGTTTTCATGCTGTGCAACGATTGCAAAGCCCGATCCGTCATGGGCGAACCCACTTGGCGGTTGGTATTATGACCATTGGCAATATAAATCGCAGAATGTTCAAAATCTTCCAAAGAATGCAATACAATTTCGCAATGGCTACCAATTAATGCACTCACACCTTCCACTACGGCTTTGTAGGAAGTCAAAATCGTCCGATCTTCATCGGTAAAAGGGTGTTTTTCATTTAGCATGGCTTTATCTCAAATAAATCACCGCACCTTGGCGTGTTAACGACAAAAAGTGCGGTGGATTATTGGCTTATTTTGCGGCTTTTGCAGGTGTCACATCTAACACTTCCAATTCAAAATGAAGTGTCGAGTTGGCCGGAATTTGGCCCATATCTTGATCGCCATAGCCTAAAGCGGGTGGCACCACTAATTCAATTTTGCCGCCTTTTTTGATTAATTGTAAACCCTCAATCCAACCGGGGATTAATTGGTTTAACACAAATTCAACCGGCTCACCACGCTCAACGGAGCTATCAAACACGGTGCCATTCGGTAATTTACCGGTGTAATGCACTTTGATGGTATCTTCCGGTTTAATCGCCACGCCCTCACCGGCTTTTTCGATACGATAAACCAAACCCGATTCGGTGGTTTTCACGCCATCTTTTTGCTTGAATTCAGCCACAAATTTTTCACCCTCTTGTTGGGCTTTTTGTGCTTGTTCCGCCGCTTTCTTTTGTGAGGCATTTTTTAAGGTTTCATCAAGGGATTTTAACGTGTTGCCCAATTCTGGGTTGTTTAAATCAATTTTACCATTTAACGCATCATTTAAACCGGCCAATAATTTGGCTTGATCGTAGGTAATCAAGTCTTTTTGCGCATCAATTACGCCTTTCAAATCAGTCCCAAATAAGACGCCAACAGCATAAGAACGGTCTTTGACATCCCCTGTGGTGGCTTGTGCCGCTTGGGTTTGGGTGGTTTTGCTAGTATCGGCTTGTGCTTTCTCATTACAAGCGACGGTGGCAACAGCGGCACTGATCAATAATGCCAGTGTTGAAATTTTTTTAATGTTTAGCATTCTGCTATCCTTATAATAGGTTAAAATAACTACGCTAGATTATAGTGCTTAGGGCGTTTTGTCAATTACTGACAGGCCTAAGCGAAATGAAAATAAGGAGGGAATACATGGAAGATCGTCTTGCGGAACTCGAAACCAAGCTGATGTTTCAAGAGAATTTAGTCGAACAGTTAAATCAAGCGGTGATTGATCAACAATTTGTGATCGATAAAATGCAAACTCAGTTGCGTTATTTGGCGAATAAATTAAAAGATATGCAGCCGTCCAACATTGCCAGTCGCACGGAAGAAACGCCACCGCCTCATTATTAAAAAATGTGAACTCGCTCACATTTTTTTTATTTATTTTAGGGTACAATGCCGTTAGTCGTTACAGATCATAAGGAGAAAACTATGTTTCCAGAATTTCGTGATTTAATTACTCAATTAAAAACTGAAGATGCCCATTTTGCTCGTTTGTTTGATGAACATAATGCGTTGGATCAGCGAATTAAAAATATTGAAAGCAATATTGAACTCGCCACACCGACGGAAGTGGAAGATTTGAAAAAAGCGAAATTGCATTTAAAAGATGAAATGTATGCGATTTTGAAAAAAGCCAGTGAATAATGTGATGAAAAAGTGCGGTATTTTTACCGCACTTTTTGGTCTGTCTAGGTTCTATGCTTAAGGCCGAATATCCCGCAAGATTGGATTTTGCATAGAAATCAGGGTTTCCGTGGATTGAATTTCATCAATCAACTGAATTTTGGTGGCCAACACATGATGTAGTTCTTCAATGGTGTGGGTCATGACTTTGATAAAAATTGAATAGTTGCCTGTGGTGTAATAGGCCTCGACCACTTCGTCAAAACTTTCAAGGCGGTGGATTACCTTGTCATAATCTTTAGCGGATTTGAGGATAATCCCAATAAAACAGCACACATCATAGCCCAATTTGCGTTCGTTAATTCGCACTTTGGTGCCCTCAATAATGCCGGATTGACGCATTTTTTCGACTCGCACATGAATCGTCCCTGGGCTGACGCCAAATTTTTTGGCCATTTCAGCATAAGGTGTGCGAGCATCTTTGGTTAAAACACGTAAAATTTGCTGATCTAAGTTGTCAATAGTTTGCATAGCTACCTCGTTATTAGAATTTATCTAAAATTATTATGTGTATTTTGAATATTTTCTGTATTATATCGAAACTTTTATAAAAAGTATTGAAAAATATGCTTGTAATGTTAAATAATATGCAACAAGCGTTACGCAACAAGCGAAACACCTATTTTAATTGACAAGAACAAAGGTATTTAACCATGAAAAAATCATTTATTTTACAACAACAAGAAATTAGCTTTGCCAAAAACACGTTTACTGAAAAATTAGCGCAACATTTGGGACTGGTTGAAGTTCAAGGTCCCATCTTAAGTCAAGTGGGTAATGGGATTCAAGATAATTTATCAGGTAAAGAAAAAGCGGTTCAAGTGAATGTAAAAATGATTGAAGATGCCAGATTTGAAGTGGTACATTCATTAGCAAAATGGAAACGTCATACGCTAGCCCGTTTTGGTTTCGCTGAGGGCGAGGGCTTATTTGTTCACATGAAAGCCTTACGTCCAGATGAAGACAGCTTAGACCAAACGCACTCAATTTATGTGGACCAATGGGACTGGGAAAAAGTGATTCCGGCCGGTCAACGTAACTTAGCTTACTTAAAAGAAACCGTACGTTCAATTTATTCCGCAATTTTAGAAACCGAGCAAGCGGTGGATGAAAAATACGGCTTGAAATCGTTCTTACCGAAAGAAATCACCTTTGTACATTCAGAAGATTTGGTGCAAGCCTATCCAGGCATGACGGACAAAGAACGTGAAAACGAAATTTGTAAAAAATACGGTGCGGTGTTCTTAATCGGTATCGGTGGCGTGTTATCTGACGGTAAACCACATGACGGTCGTGCGCCAGACTATGATGACTGGACAACGGCTTCTGAGGGCGAATACAAAGGTTTAAACGGTGATATTTTAGTCTGGAACCCTGTATTGGAACGTGCTTTTGAGCTTTCTTCCATGGGTATTCGTGTGGATGAAACCGCATTGCGTAAACAGTTAGCCATTACGCATGATGAAGATCGTTTAAAATTTGATTGGCACCAAGATTTAATTAACGGCCGCATGCCATTGTCTATTGGTGGCGGGATTGGGCAATCTCGTTTAGCCATGTTGTTGTTGCAAAAACATCACATTGGCGAAGTGCAATCAAGCGTATGGCCAAAAGACGTCTTGGCTGAATTTAAAAATATTCTTTAATTAGGCATTTAATTCAATGAATAGCGATAATTTTAATTTAGGTTAATTTTTCCGCTAAGGTCTGTTCCTTAGCGGTGAACACCGCAAGGGAACAGATTTATCTCTAAAGATCTCTCTTTTCCGATACTTATCTGTTTTCTTTCTCACTTTAGTGGCAGTTTGTCATGTTGACAATCTGGCTAGAGGTGGCCCTGTTTTACCTAAATTTTACGTCAACATTTTTTAACAACACAGGAGAAAGCAAAATGAAACAAGTTACAGCCATTATTCAACCTTTTCGTTTAGACGATGTGCGAGATGCGCTCAATGACATGGGGATCCATGGCATGACCGTACTCGAAGTAAAAGGAGTGGGGCGTCAAAAAGGGCATACCGAACTTTATCGGGGGGCAGAATACATGATTGATTTTATCCCTAAAATTCAACTGGATATTGTGATTACCGACGAGCTTGTCGAGCAAGTGGTGGAGGCCATTTGCGGTGCGGCACAATCGGGCAAAATCGGTGACGGTAAGATTTTTATTAAACCCGTCGAGCGTGTGATCCGCATTCGTACTGGCGAAGTGGACGAAAGTGCGGTGTAATTTTTCTTATTTTTCGGAGAACAAAATATGTGTAAATGGTTATTAACAATGGGAGTGGTGAGTTTTCCTATGCTCGCCACGGCAAGTACAGCAGAATGGTTAAAACCCCTGTCTGAACTTAACTCTGGCGATACCACTTGGGTGATGGTGTCAGCGATTTTGGTATTATTTATGACCTTGCCGGGCTTGGCTTTGTTTTATGCCGGCATGGTGCGTAAGAAAAACGTGTTGGCGACCATGATGCAAAGTTTAACCGTCGCCTGTTTAATCGGGGTGATTTGGATATGCGTTGGTTATAGCCTTGCCTTTACCGAGGGAAGTGGTTTGCTCGGGGGAACGGATCGCTTTTTCTTACAAGGCTTAGATTTGTTATCTGAAAAAGGCTTGGGCACCATTTACCCCGGGGCGAGTACCATTCCTGAATCCGTGTTTATGCTTTTCCAAATGGCCTTTGCAATTATTGCGGGTGCCATTATCACGGGCGCCTTTGCGGAACGCATGAAATTTTCTGCGTTACTTTTATTCGTAGGATGTTGGTCATTGTGTATTTATATTCCAACCGCCCATTGGGTGTGGGGGCTTGATGGCTGGCTGGCCTCCGATGGGGTGTTAGATTATGCGGGCGGCACCGTGATCCATATTAATGCGGGCGTGGCGGGTTTGGTGGCTTCCATTATGATCGGCAAACGTGTTGGCTATGGCCGTGAAGTGATGGCGCCACACAACTTAGTGTTAACCTTAATTGGGATGGCGATGTTATGGGTCGGTTGGTTTGGATTTAATGCGGGATCGGCATTAGCCGCAGATGCTCGCGCAGGCATGGCCTTAGCAACCACCCAAGTGGCGGCGGTGGGGGCGGCCTTAACTTGGATTCTCATTGAAGTTTGCTTAAAACATAAACCCTCTGCTTTAGGTTTGGCCTCTGGTGCCATTGCGGGTCTGGTGGGGATTACCCCTGCAGCAGGGTTTGTCAGCGTACAAAGTGCCTTATTTATTGGCGTGATCACCAGTGCGATCTGTTTTGTGGGCGCCACCAAATTAAAATATTGGCTTGGCTATGACGATACGCTCGATGCCTTTGGCATTCACGGTCTGGGTGGCATTGTCGGGGCGATTTTAACGGGCGTTTTTGTGTCGACAGATATTTCAGGCACCGATACCACGCTTTGGTTACAAATTGAAAGTGTCATTATTACCATCGCTTACAGTGCCATTGGCAGTTTCATTATCCTCAAGATCATTGATAAAACCATTGGCTTACGTGTCGACTATGATGATGAACGTAAAGGATTAGACTTGGTGTTACACGGCGAGCGTATTGAGTAGTTTAGCCACCTAATCTCTAAAAGTACACCCAACGGTGGCTTTTAGAGATTTAAATAAAACGCCTTAGTTAATGCCACAAATTCGGCTGTATATTGATGATTTTCATCATAAATCATTAATTGCTCGATTTGAGGTGCGGTTTTTCTCTTTTCAAAGGAAACTAACATTCTATGTGGCGACTTGCCTTGTTTGGTGATGATTTCACAACGCCGATTGCAAAAAAGTGCGGTGTTTTTAATCAGCGTTTCTGCTTGTTCAAACGGTAAAATAAATTGAATTTTGCCTTGCTCGGTTAAGCACTGTTCAGCAACATGGAGCCAATCTATATGGGTTTGTTGTTGGGTATAACGGGCGGTATTGCGTGCGGCATCTCGGCAATCCACGCCTTGCGCAAAATAAGGTGGATTAGCCACGATTAAATCAAATTTAGGCCTTTTTTCACCGCAGTTTAGCGCAAATTCCCTGATATCTTGCTGAAAAATTTGTACCCGATTTTTCCATGGCGATTGATTAACGTTGTTTTGAGCCTGTTGCGCCGCATCAGGAGCGATTTCCACCCCGACAATTTGCACGTGCGGATTCGTACGTTGTGCGAGCATTAACGCCACCAGTCCCGATCCTGTACCAAGGTCACAAATATGCGTCGCCTGTTGAATGTCGGCCCAAGCACCGAGTAAAATACCGTCCGTACCCACTTTCATGGCACAGCGATCATGCTGAATCTGAAATTGTTTAAAACGAAACCCCGACATAAATCCCCCGATTGCCTGAAAGTGCGGTATAATTTAGCATAATTTTGACAATAAACTAGAGAAAATGATGTCACAACTGACTTTTGAAGAACTTGACCTTTCCCCGCTATTGCTGAAAGCCTTAGCGAAAAAGGGTTATACTCGCCCAACGGCGATTCAGCAAGAAACCATTCCGGCGGCCATGGAACTGCGAGATGTATTAGGTTCCGCCCCAACGGGAACAGGCAAAACGGCGGCCTTTTTATTGCCCGCCATTCAGCATTTATTAGACAACCCACGCCGCCAACCGGGGCCGCCACGGATTTTAGTACTTACTCCCACCCGTGAATTAGCCATGCAAGTGGCCGAACAAGCGGAAGAATTGGCGCAGTTTACCCATTTAAACATTGCCACTATTACCGGTGGCGTGGCCTATCAAAATCACGGTGAAGTGTTTAATAAGAACCAAGATTTAGTGGTTGCCACCCCAGGTCGGTTATTGCAATATATCAAAGAAGAAAATTTTGACTGTCGTTCGGTCGAAATTCTGATCTTTGATGAGGCCGATCGCATGTTACAAATGGGCTTTGGACAAGATGCGGAAAAAATTGCGGCGGAAACCCGTTGGCGTGAACAAACTATGTTATTTTCTGCGACTTTAGAGGGCGAATTATTAACCGATTTTGCCGAGCGTTTATTGCAAGACCCGCTACAAGTAGACGCCGAACCAAGCCGTCGTGAACGCAAGAAAATTAACCAAT
Source organism: Lonepinella sp. BR2357 (assembly GCF_051851525.1). NCBI lineage: Bacteria > Pseudomonadati > Pseudomonadota > Gammaproteobacteria > Pasteurellales > Pasteurellaceae > Lonepinella > Lonepinella sp. BR2357. Next base: position 109,187 of record NZ_JBPDVG010000008.1, read on the forward strand.
GGTATTATCATGCGGATAACGTGGAACATAAAACCAAGTTACTGGTGCGCTTTATTGAAAATGAACAAGTGACTCGTGGCATTGTGTTTGTACGTCGTCGTGAAGATGTGCGTGAGCTGTCGGAAACCTTGCGCAAACGCAATATTCGTAGCACCTATTTAGAGGGTGAAATGGCGCAAACCCAACGGAATAATGCCATTGATAAACTCAAAAATGGCGTGGTGACTGTGTTAGTGGCAACGGATGTCGCCGCTCGAGGCATTGATATTGAGGATGTCAGCCATATTATGAATTTCGATCTGCCTTATAGTGCAGACACTTATTTACACCGTATCGGCCGTACAGCAAGAGCGGGTAAAAAAGGCACCGCTGTGTCTTTTGTCGAGGCGCATGATTACGGCTTGTTAGGCAAAATCAAACGTTATACCGAAGAATTGCTTAAACCAAGAATTATTGAGGGATTAGAACCTCGCACTAAAGCCCCGAAAGACGGTGAAGTAAAAACCGTGAGTAAAAAAGCCAAAGCTCGTATTAAAGCGAAACGAGAAGAGAAGAAAAAAGACGAGCAAAAGAAAAAAGTCAAAGTGCGTCATAAAGATACGAAGAATATTGGTAAACGACGGAAACCGAGTGGAACAAGAACGGAAGAAAACTAATTTATTCCAATGTTCAAAGCACACGCAACAAAATCGGCTTAAATGCCGATTTTTTTTGCATCTTTTTGGCGTAAACTCGCACAATCACAAAAGAAAGTGCGGTGCAAAAAAAGATAAAAATAGCCTGTAAGAGTTCGTGTTGGAATAGGTGTTCGCCAATAAAAGCGGTGATCAGAATGGTGAGTAAGGGAGCAACATAAAGTAATAAGGCGGAGAATAATAAAGATTTTTCCGCTAAACCGATTTCCACGGTTTGGCCGATTTTTAATGGGGTAATGGTTTCTAGTGTAAAAATATGTTCGCCTCGTTTGCCGCCGGTGAGTTCAGACAGCGCTGAAGTTCCACAGCCTGATTTGACAGCACAAGCGCCACAATCAGATTGTGACTGGCATTTAACGGTTGCCACACCCGCTTGATAATCAATGACGACGGCGCTTTCTGTTATCATCACCCACGACCTTTATTTAAACTGTAAATCTTGTACAATGCGTTTTGCGGTGGCAGCAGGAATTTGACCAATCAGGGTCACTTCTTTGTCACCGATATTTTCGCTATAAATGGTGTTGACCCCTTGTTGCCAAAGGTGATCCTGATTTTCATTGATAATTTTATCCGCTACATAAATGGTGAAAGAAAATAATCCATCACTGTATAAACGGCTTTCAATGATATTCTGATTATCGCTATCTTCGGGTTCCATGTTTTCATGAATCAGGCTAAAACCTTGTGGTATCCAGTTTGTTTGCCAGCCAGTAATGGGCTTTTGTGCAACGGGTTCATTGGTTAATAACGGGGGAAAATGCACGGCATTGAGTTGCTCTGCCAAGCTGTTGATTTCATCACCGATATATAAATTCACGACGTGGAAACTTTCCAAAGTATTACCATTTCGATCAAGCAGATCACTGCGGAGCAACAAATGATTTTCTTCATCAATAAATAAGAGGTATTGATAGCGGAAATCATCTTTTGGCATAATTTTAATCACTTGCACCAAACGATCGGCAATACGGTTACGTCCTAAAGCGGAGAAATCATAATATTCAGAAAATTTGTCTAAATTGGCCGATAAAATCGTGGGTAAATAATCCACAATGTGGTTAGCTTGAATGGTAAAGGGGGTAAAATTCGCTTGAAAATAGCTGACCAAATTATCACGGCGAATAATATCTTGCTTACCACTTTCTAGGGTGGTGAGTTGGGCATAACTTTTATTATCCAACATGACGTGTTTATAGCGGAATGTTTGTAAATCCGAGGTATTGGTTTGCACAAAGGAAATTTGATAATTCAACTGGTTTTGAGCCTTGCTCATGGCGCTCACCAGTTGTTTTGGCGTTAAGTTATCTTCAGCCAATGCGACACAAGACAGACCGAGTAATAAACAAAGTGCGGTGGTATTTTTAATTATTTTTAGCATAGATCCATTCCAACGTTTATTTTCCATATTACCATGCCTTGAAAACAAAATCACCACCGTGAACGGTGGTGATCTGAGTATAACCATAAACTATTTTTGATGTTGACCTAAATTCACACCGTCAGCATGTAAACGGCGCTGCAATTCATAATTCTGCAACATGGCGCCCATACGTTTGTTTTTCTGTTCAATTTGTTCGTTAGTAATCACATCTTTACTTGGTGCATTATAGCTCACTTGTTGCACACCGTTATTGAATGGTAAGGTTTGCAACACTGGCGTATCCGCCGATTTCTCCGCTTGGTTCGCATTAAAAGTCTGCACACCTAACACCGCCACCAAACATACCGCTGCGGCTACTGCCACTTGTGTCAATGGGGCAAACATGGCTTTTAATTTTTGCATAAACGGCGAAGTTTCTACTTCTTCCGGTGTCGGTTGTGACATTTGCAATGGTGTTTCCGCCTCAATTAAGGCGTCCATTTTGGCCGTAAAATCGCTACCTAAAAAGACCGCACTTTCTTCACGAATCACCGAACGAATGGTATGAAAATTCGCCCAACTTTGTTGTAATTCGCTATCACGACATAATGTTGCAGTGAATTCGTTACTTACTTGTTCACCGTCCATATAGGCGGAAAGTAACTCTTTTTGCATAATAATACCCCAATTTACTGTTTATTTTCTGTTGCGACACATTTTACTGTTGTAACAACGGGTTAATTTTATTTTCAATAATTTCCCTGGCTCGGAAAATTCGAGAACGCACTGTACCTACTGGACAATCCATAATGTCGGCAATTTCTTCGTAACTCAAACCTTCAAGCTCACGTAAAGTAATTGCAGTTTTCAACTCCTCTTGCATATTCTCAATGGTGTCAAAAACAATTTTTTTTAATTCTGCCGAGAGTAATTCATTCTCTGGCGTATCCACATCTCGCAAGTTCGTGCCTGAATCATAACTTTCAGCGTCCTCCGCCAAAATATCTTCATTGGGTGGGCGACGACCTTGTGCCGTTAAATAATTTTTTGCAGTATTCACTGCGATTCGGTAAAGCCAAGTATAAAAAGCACTGTCACCACGGAAAGAATCCATTGAGCGATACGCTTTGATAAAGGATTCTTGCACCACATCGGGAATGTCATTGCGTGGTACATAACGTGTTAATAAGCCTGCTACCTTGTTCTGATAACGAGAAACCAACAAATTAAAGGCTTTCTTATCCCCTTGCTGTACTCTTTCTACTAAAGCCTGATCGGTAATCTGTTCAGTCATATTATCTCTTGTTGCTTGCGATAACACAGCAAGCCGTTGTAATCAATTAGAGCGAGTGTTTTGCGAAAAGTTCAAAAAATTTTTAAACACCGCCAAATTTAGCTCTCTTATTGCAAAATCTGATGAATATAATCCACCATCGCTTGTAATTCAGGATCGGGCGCGGGCGTACGATTAAAGAACCATGAAAAAAGTTGTAAATCGGTACAAGCCAATAAACGAATAAAAGTTTGTTTTTGTGCCTCGGAAAGTTGCTCAAAATGCTGTTGATAAAATGGCATAATCACTTTATCTAACTCTAACATCCCACGGCGACAATCCCATTCAATGCGTAATTTATTGTATTTGGTCATCATTTGTTCCTGTTTTTGTTGGGGTATTATAGCGAAAAATAAAAAATAAAGAAAAATAAACCGCACTTTGCATCATAATGGGGATAATGTTCCATTTTTAAAATGGGGGTTGAGAGTTTTTATTGTCCTTATAAAATGTGATCTGGATCACAAAAAATTGAATGAAATGATAAAAGTGTGATCTGCGTCACATTTTCAAATTCAGGGTATAAAAATAAAGTGTGATCTACTTCACATTTTTGAAATAAAAAAATTGCGTTACTTTGGCATTGTGTTATTTTTCAACTACTCATAATCTTCATTATAAGAGGTCAAAAATGTTATCAGCAAATGCAAAAGTGAAAATCCAAAATTTTGGACGTTTTCTATCTAATATGGTGATGCCTAATATCGGGGCATTTATTGCGTGGGGTTTTATTACAGCCCTGTTTATTCAAACGGGTTGGATCCCGAATGAAAATCTCGCCAAGCTCGTTGGGCCAATGATTACTTACTTGTTGCCATTATTAATTGGTTACACTGGCGGTAAATTAGTTGGGGGTGACCGTGGTGCAGTCGTTGGGGCAATTACCACTGCGGGTGTGATTGTCGGAACGGATATCCCTATGTTCTTAGGGGCCATGATTGCTGGACCGACGGGTGGTTGGGCCATTAAATCTTTCGACAAGTGGGCAGACGGAAAAATTAAAAGTGGTTTTGAGATGTTAGTAAATAACTTCTCCTCTGGTATTATCGGTATGATTTTAGCCATTTTGTTCTTCTATGTGGTTGGCCCTGTGGTGAAATCTTTATCCGAAGTGTTGGCTGCGGGCGTAGATGTATTGGTGAATAATGGGTTATTACCTCTTACTTCTCTGTTTGTAGAACCGGCTAAAATCTTATTCTTAAATAATGCGATTAACCACGGTATTTTCTCGCCTCTTGGTATTCAACAATCACAAGAATTTGGTCAATCCGTGTTCTTCTTAATTGAAGCCAATCCAGGCCCTGGGTTAGGTGTATTGTTAGCTTATATGTTCTTTGGTAAAGGTTCAGCGAAACAAACTTCAGGCGGTGCAGCGATTATTCATTTCTTCGGTGGTATCCACGAAATTTATTTCCCTTATGTGTTAATGAACCCACGTTTATTGCTTGCTGTGATTGCGGGTGGTGCAACTGGTGTGTTCACGCTAGTTTTATTTAATGCAGGGTTACAAGCTCCTGCCTCTCCTGGTTCAATCATTGCGGTGCTAGCCATGACACCAAAAGCCTCGTTCTTTGGTGTGATTACTTCTGTGATTGCCGCTTTTGCCGTTTCCTTTGTGATTTCTGCATTCTTCTTAAAAATTCAAAAAGAAGATAGCTCAAACAGTTTAGAAGAAATGCAAGCTGCCTCTAAAGCGATGAAAAATACCAAGGCGAATACGATTGCTGTCAAGGATTTTGCAGGCCTGAAAAAAATCTTTGTATCTTGTGATGCGGGAATGGGCTCCAGTGCAATGGGGGCGAGCATGTTACGTAAAAAAGTCAAAGATGCAGGTTTACCGATTGAAGTGGCAAACTGTGCCATCAATGATTTGCCTGATAATGCACAAGTCGTGATTACCCATCAGGATTTAACCTTGCGTGCTAAACAACAAGTACCAAACGCTATGCACTTCTCATTACAGAATTTCTTAGACAATAAATTCTATGATGGCTTAGTAGGGGATTTAAAAGCCCATTTATCTGGCGAAAAGCCAGCACAAACTGCGGTTGAAAATCATACCGTAGAAGTCAATGGTACGACATTCAGCCTAAGCAAAGAACAGATTTTCTTAGGGTTACAAGCTGACAATAAATTTGATGCCATTCGTTTTGCGGGTGAGCAATTAGTCAAAGCAGGGTTTGTAGAACCAAGTTATGTGGATGCAATGTTTGAGCGTGAAAAATTAGTGTCTACCTATTTAGGCGAGGGCATTGCGGTCCCGCACGGCACGATTGAAGCCAAAGATGCCGTACTCAAAACAGGTGTAGTGGTTTGCCAATATCCGGCAGGTGTACGTTTTACCGATGAAGAAGAAGGTGTGGCCAAATTGGTGATTGGTATTGCTGCTCGTAACAATGAACACGTTCAGGTAGTGTCCGCCATTACTAACGCTTTAGATGATGATAAAACCATTGCGTTACTCACGTCGACAAATGATGTAAATAAAGTACTAGAATTATTAAAAGCGTAAAGTGCGGTAAAAATTGGCGTAGTTTTTAACTATGCCAATGAATTGATTAAAAAGGAATAAATATGAAAGCATTACATTTTGGTGCAGGGAATATCGGACGAGGTTTTATCGGTAAATTATTAGCGGACAGTGACGTGCAAGTGATCTTTGCTGATGTCAACGACAGCGTGGTGAATTTGCTCAAAACTCAACAGTCTTACAATGTGAAAATTGTCGGCGATAGCATTAACACGATTGAAAAAGTAGAAAATGTAAGTGCCGTCAATTCTAAAGATGAACAGGCGTTAATTGATTTATTCAGTCAAGTGGATTTAGTCACTACGGCGGTGGGACCGACAGTAATGAAGATTATCAGCAGTACCATCGCTAAAGGGATTACCGCTCGTTTTAACGCTGGCATTGATAAGCCGTTAAATATTATTGCCTGTGAAAATATGGTGCGAGGTACCACGTTCTTAAAACAGGAAGTGTTTAATCACTTAACCCCTGACGTGCAAGTCAAAACTGAACAGTTAGTAGGGTTTGTTGACAGTGCAGTGGATCGCATTGTGCCACCTGTACAAGCAGATGAAAGTGATCCTTTATTGGTGACCGTGGAAGAATTTAGCGAATGGATTGTGGATCAAACCCAATTTAAAGGCACGATTCCCGCCATTAAAGGCATGGAATTAACCGATAATTTAATGGCATTTGTGGAACGGAAATTATTCACGCTAAATACAGGCCATGCAGTAACATCTTATTATGGCAAGGCCAAAGGCTATCAATTCGTCAAGGAAAGTATTGAAGATAATGAAGTCAAAGCCTTTGTCAAAGCAGTGATGCAAGAAAGTGGAGCAGTATTGATTAAACGTTATGGTTTCGCTCCGCAAGCTCATGCGGCTTACATTGAGAAAATCCTGAAACGTTTTGCCAATCCATATTTGGTGGATGATGTCGATCGTGTTGGTCGTCAGCCATTGCGTAAACTGAGTTATAATGATCGCTTAATTAAACCATTGCGTGGCACCATAGAATACGGCTTGCCGAACAAAAATTTGATTAACGCTATTGCTTATGCCTTAACCTATCGTAATCAAGATGATCCACAAGCGGTTGAATTGGCTCAATCCTTAGCGGATAATGGCGTACTGGCAACGGTGAAGAAGTACACCGAATTGCAAGATGAAAACGTCATTGAGCAAATTGTCACGGCATATCAGGCTATTTAAGGTGAAACGTCTATAATCTATAAAGTGCGGTTAAAAATACCGCACTTTCTGTCATTTTATAAGGATTTACATTGTGTTGTCAGAGGATCCCATTTATGAAAAACTCAATGAGGCAAGCTCCATTCGAGGCTTTATTACCGCTACCGTCGCCATTTTTGACCAAGCTGTGGATCAACTGATTAACCGTGTTTTTCGTAAAACAGATTTCGCCGTGCAATCTGTGGTGGAAAGTCTATTTGAAACCTCTGGTCCATTATTTGATCTCGCCATTCGGTTAAAGGTTTTGCTTGGATTAGGGGTGATAAACCACGCATTATTTGAAGACATATCTGCATTTATTCAAATGAAAGAAACCTTAAACAATGATGAAAAAGAATATGATTTTGTTGATCATATTGTGGTGCGTTTTGCTCATTCATTAAATTTTCTCGAAAATAAAAGTCTGTTAGATTTTCAGCCGATTAAGGAAGATGCTGACTCTTTAGTGTTTCAAATGAAACATTCTCGTCAAGAAAAATTATTACGTTCTTGTTTGATTTTAACGGTGGTGGAAATTTATGGGCAGTTACAAGTGGAAAGTCCATTGTAATCACGTGATAAAATTATCCTCTCCTTTTGTGATCTCCATTCCAAATTTGATAAATTATCACTCGCTACTCGTGAAATAGGATTGACAGAGAAATCGGTATTTTTTACTCTAGGTTTCAACGACAATATGATCGAGGTGTAGCAGTATGTTTAATTTATTTCGTCAACCCTATGAGAAAGAAACGCTAAATGATTGGGCAAAGCTTTGTGTTGATGTGGCAAAAGTTGCAATTTTGGCGATTCCTGTTATGCTGTACGGAGAAAGTCCAATTCAGATAAAAATTATTAACACTATTTTGCTTTGTTCAGGTGTTTATGCTGGATTATATATGGGACGCCAATTACATAAACTAAAAGAGGAGCTTTAACATGGAATGGACATTCGGACTTGCCGTATTTGCCGCAATCATGTGTGCTGGGGCAATTTTTGTACATCATATTTCAAAATAATTTTTAATAGGGGAAAACGTTTACTTGTTTTCCCTTGATTTTCCTCTCTTTAACCCCTATATTCTGGATTAGTTTAATCATTCTTGGGGTTAGTTCATGAATTCAATTCAATATTTAGTTAATAGCCTGTTGGGCGTTTATATGTTAGTGGTGATGTTGCGGATGTGGTTGCAATATTGTAAAGCTGACTTTTATAATCCGATTTCACAAGCGGTGGTGAAATTAACGGATCCTGTGTTAAATCCGATTCGTAAAACCTTTAAAGCCTATAAAAATATCGATATCGCAGCGTTACTTTTTGTCTTTTTGCTCGGTTTAATTAAATATCCGTTATTGGCCATTTTAGGTGGTACATGGTCGTTTGATACGGTGGCTGCAAATGTGGGTTTATTTGCGTTGATTGGCGTATTAACGCTGTTGAAGATCTTTGGGGAAATGATTTTATACGTGATTTTTATTGGTGCGGTTTTGAGCTGGTTCCGTCGTGGTAACGATCCGCTTGCTTATTTGTTGTACCAATTAGGTGAACCCGTTCTGAGCCCAATTCGTCGTCTTTTACCGAAAACAGGCATGATCGATTTTTCACCAATGATTTTAGCCTTTGTCTTATTTTGGTTAGACAAAGTGATGTATGATATCGTGCCGTTTGGCCTTTGGAAAATCGTGTAAAGTGCGGTATAAATTGGCGAAGTGTTTATGGCTGCAGTAGAACGAATTAACGGCGGATTACGATTACGTTTGTTGTTACAACCCAAAGCCAGCCGTGATGCGATTGTGGGTGTGCATGACGATGAATTAAAACTCAGCATTACAGCCCCTCCGATTGATGGTGCTGCTAACGCCTATTTATTAAAATATTTGAGTAAGTTGTTTAAAGTGCCGAAAAGTCTAATCGTATTAGAAAAAGGTGAACTCAGTCGCCATAAACAGGTGTTTGTGCCAGAACCGAAAGTGATGCCAGTAGAGATTGAAATATTGCTCGACTAAGTTGCGTTTTTCAGGTAGAAAGATTAAACTGGCCAAGAAGCAGAAAGGTAATAGGGGGAATAAATGGGCCTAGCATTAAATACTAATCATTATACGCAAACATTAGTACCGTATCAGGACGATATTTTGTATACAGATGAGGAGTTAGAAGTACTACAGAGTGTGCAAAATGGATTAGTGAAAACCAAACCTCATCATGAAGTCATGGAAAATTTAAGACAATTACTCAATATCCATGAAGATTGATTATAACGTTGTGTGGCTTGAATTAGCCGAAAACAAGCTCATTCAACAGGTGAGTTATATTTTACAGCAATCTAAGAATGAAGTGATTAGTAAGCGTTTTTATTCATCCATCAAACGTGAAGTTGAGAAATTATCCTATTGTGCGGATATTTACAAGCGTCAGCCTAGAAAGCAAATTCCTGTCTTTGATGGAAAATATCTTATCCGTTTTACCATGGATGCAGATAATGTCTATATTTTTGATTTCAAATCCGCCAAACAAAATCTCCATTAATCCAACAATAATTCAAACACCGCTTTTTGCGGATTGAGTTTAAATCCTTCCATTTCTAACAGATGACGTTGTTGCTGATCTTGTTCAACGGTCAGCACGTTGGCTTGCGTGAAACAGACAAATTCTTTGGCTTTTTCAATAAGTGCGGTGTAAATCTCGGTTTTTTTCGGGGTGTTTTGTACAAAAATATCGGTGAGTTGCCAATAGCGTTGTAGTCTTAAAGAAGAGATGCGAGGATAAAGCTGAATAAAACCGACGGCTTGTTGCTGGTCGTCAAAGGCTAAGAAAAAGATACTTTCACTAAAGCGAATACGGTTATTCAAAAAGGTATGAGTGCGTTCTGGGTTTTCCGCCATGCCGTGTGATAAACGGTATTCTTCAAATAACGGTAATAATACCGCTAAATTCCATTGTTCAGCTTTGAAAATACGCATAATGTCTGGTTCTTAGGTGAGTGTTGATTAAAAAATAACAAACTTATACAGTAGATTGTACCCTGTAAATCAAGAATAATCATCTGTTAGATCAAAAAAACGTGAAAAAAAAGCAAAAATAGGCTGAAAATTTGCTATATTAGATGGCATCATTTTTATTAAATCAACTAGGTCATTCAAGGAGAATTTAAATGGCAGTTCGTAAACCACTCGTGATGGGTAACTGGAAATTAAACGGTAGCAAAGCCTTTACCAAAGAATTAATTGTAGGCTTGAAACAAGAACTTCAAGGCGTTGACGGTTGTGGCGTGGCTATTGCCCCACCAGTAATGTATTTGGCTGAAGCAGAAACCGTATTAGTAGGTAGTGACATTGCTTTAGGTGCGCAAAATGTCGATCTGAATAAACAAGGGGCGTTTACTGGCGATATTTCTACGGAAATGTTAAAAGACTTTGGGGCAAAATATATTGTTATCGGCCACTCTGAGCGTCGTACTTATCACAAAGAAAGTGATGAATTTGTCGCGAAAAAATTTGGTGTGTTAAAAGAGGCAGGGTTAGTGCCAGTATTATGTATCGGTGAATCTGAGGCGGAAAACGAGGCGGGCAAAACCCAAGAAGTTTGTGCGAGACAAATTGATGCGGTAATCAATGCGTTAGGCGTAGAGGCCTTTAACGGTGCGGTGATTGCTTATGAACCTATTTGGGCGATTGGCACAGGTAAATCTGCCACCCCAGCACAAGCACAAGCGGTACATAAATTTATTCGTGATCACATTGCAGCGAAATCTCAAGCGGTAGCAGATCAAGTGATTATCCAATATGGTGGTTCTGTGAATGATGCGAATGCTGCAGAGTTATTTACTCAGCCAGATATTGATGGTGCGTTAGTAGGCGGTGCCTCATTAAAAGCCGCAGCCTTTGCAGTGATCGTCAAAGCGGCAGCGAAAGCAAAAGCGTAAGTATAATAGGTGTGATATGAGAAAGTGCGGTGAAAATGTTGGCTATTTTTCACCGCACTTTTTTCTTGTTTCTTCCTTAAAAGGATGAGCTAGATCACATTTTAACGCTATTTATATTATCAATCGCATTAATTTGCCGTTTATCATGAAAAATCAGGTAGAATAGCAAGATTAATCTTCATTTAATTTTATTAGGAGTAAATAATGGCAACCCGAAAACAACTTGCCAATGCCATCCGCTTTTTAAGTATGGACGCTGTTCAAAAAGCAAAATCAGGTCACCCTGGTGCCCCGATGGGAATGGCGGACATTGCTGAAGTCTTATGGCGTGGTTTCTTAAAACATAACCCAACCAATCCAAAATGGGCGGATCGTGACCGCTTTGTATTATCTAACGGACACGGTTCGATGTTAATTTACAGCTTGTTACATTTAACAGGCTATGATCTTTCTATTGAAGATTTAAAAAATTTCCGTCAATTACATTCTAAAACCCCAGGTCACCCTGAATATGGCTATGCACCCGGTGTAGAAACCACCACAGGTCCATTAGGTCAAGGTATCACCAATGCAGTGGGTATGGCGATTGCCGAAAAAACGCTTGCAGGTCAATTTAACCGTGCAGGTCACGATATTGTGGATCACTTTACTTATGTGTTCTTAGGTGATGGCTGTTTAATGGAAGGGGTTTCACATGAAGCCTGTTCATTAGCAGGAACCTTAGGCTTAGGTAAATTAATCGCATTCTATGACGACAACAATATTTCCATTGATGGCCATGTTGACGGTTGGTTCACTGATGATACCCAAAAACGCTTTGAAGCCTACGGTTGGCAAGTGATCCCAGCCATTGATGGTCATAATCCACAACAAATTGCCGAAGCGGTGAAAAAAGCCCAAGCAGAAACTGGCAAACCAACCTTAATTATCTGTAAAACCATTATCGGTTACGGTTCACCAAACAAATCAGCTTCACACGATTGTCACGGTGCACCATTAGGCGATGACGAAATTGCGTTAACCCGTAAAGCGTTAGAATGGGATTATGCCCCATTTGAAATTCCAGCCGACATTTATGCTGCTTGGGATGCGAAAGCCAAAGGTCAAACAGCGGAAGCGGCATGGGATGAAAAATTTGCGGCTTATGCAAAAGCCTATCCAGAACTTGCAGCAGAATTTAAACGCCGTGTGAGCGGTGAATTACCAGCCAACTGGGCAGCCGAAAGCCAAGCCTTTGTGGAAAAATTACAAGCTAACCCTGCTTCTATTGCGAGCCGTAAAGCCTCACAAAATGCCATCGAAGCCTACGCACACTTATTACCAGAATTCTTAGGTGGTTCAGCAGACTTAGCCAGTTCAAATTTAACCCTATGGTCAGGTTCAAAACCAGTTCGTGCAACCACCAATGTTGATGGCAACTATCTCAACTACGGTGTGCGTGAGTTCGGTATGTCAGCCATTATGAACGGTATTGCCTTACACGGTGGATTCATTCCTTATGGCGCAACATTCTTAATGTTCTTTGAATACGCTCACAATGCCGTGCGTATGGCAGCATTAATGAAACAACGTGCGTTATTCGTTTACACCCATGACTCTATCGGTTTGGGCGAAGACGGTCCAACGCACCAACCTGTAGAACAAACAGCGGCATTACGTTTAATTCCAAACTTAGAAACATGGCGACCTGCGGATCAAGTAGAATCAGCCGTGGCGTGGAAATCTGCGGTAGAACGCAAAGATGGTCCGAGTGCCTTAATCTTCACTCGTCAAAACTTGGCACAACAACCACGCACAGCAGAGCAATTAGCTAACGTGGCTCGTGGTGGTTACATCTTAGTAGATTGCGGTTGCAACAACCCTGATGTGATCTTAATTGCTACGGGTTCTGAAGTGGAATTAGCCGTGAAAGCCGCAGAAGTGTTAAAAGGCGAAGGCAAAAAAGTGCGTGTGGTTTCTATGCCAAGCACCAACGTATTCGACAAACAAGATGAAGCCTATCGTGAAAGTGTGTTACCAAAACACATTACCAAACGTGTAGCGATTGAAGCACAAACCGCAGACTTCTGGTACAAATATGTGGGCTTTGAAGGTCGCATCGTGGCTATGCACAGTTTCGGTGAATCTGCCCCAGCCGACCAATTATTCAAATTATTTGGTTTCACTGTGGAAAACGTGGTGGCGAAAGCGAAAGAGATTTTATAGTCTTTCCCTCCAAATAAGCGGAAAGTGCGGTGAAAAACACCGCACTTTTTTTGTCTTTTCTGGCATTTAATCGGGTGGCTGTTTTGTTTCCCCTACGGCATCAATAGAAAAATTCCCATACAATAAAAAAGGTTATTAACGCTTTGTACACAAAGGGTTTTTACTCCAAAAAAGGGAAAAATATTCAATATTTACATATAAATAGCTTGCGCTTGATAATTATTATCGTATAATATATTCTGTTCTGTTCTGTTCTGTTCTGTTCTGTTCTGTTCTGTTCTGTTCTGTTCTGTTCTGTTCTGTTCTGTTCTGTCAGATCAGATGGGTATTCTTTGCAGGATGAGATCACAGAAATCAAACTCTTTAGGCTGGTTACAAGTCTGAGTTGTCAACACGTTCAAAACTCAACAAAACAACGATGAATTTATTAGGGAAGTCACGTCATGTCGCTTCCCTTATGGTCTTTTTTTGTCTTTCAAGGGTTTTAATTATGAACAAAATCTTCAAAGTGATTTGGAGTCACTCACAACAACGTTTTGTGGTGACGTCCGAATTAACAAAATCCCATGCTAAATCGAAAAAAACCGATTTACGTAAGCATGTTAGTAACGCATTGATTTCTATCGCCGCTGGTGCTGGCACCATTATTGGCGCAACAGGAATGGCTCATGCCGTGACTGCTGCTACAAATGGAATATCATATACAAGAGGTCAAGGTCTTTCTATTGGTGGTGGGATAGCAAATGGAGATAGCAATACTATTGCTATTGGAAGCAATGATGGCGGCCAGCGTTCATGTGCAACAGGGCATGGTGGAATCGCTATTGGTACCTGTGCTACAGCATCTGGTCACCTATCTGTTGCTATGGGGTATAATGCCACTGCAGGAGCAAGTGCGGCGAATAAGGGATCTGGAGGTGTTGCTATTGGTGGTGAATCCACGGCAAACAAAGATGGTTCCGCCGCTTATGGTTATAACGCCACGGCGACCACAGTAAATGCCACTGCCATCGGTTTTAATTCTACCTCAAATAAAACAGAAACCACCGCAGTGGGGGCAAATGCTCAAGCTGTGACGGATTATGCCACAGTAATTGGTGCGGGAGCGAAAAGTTCAGCAGGGGATGGTGCTACCGCAGTAGGTTACAATGCAAGCGCAGCTGCCCATGGTGTAGCAACGGGTTATAAAGCAAGCTCAGGTCAAAAGTCTGTGGCGATGGGCAGTGAAGCAAATGCGTCTGCAGGCTCAGGTATTGCCATTGGTTACAATTCCAGCATTGGTACCCAACATGCGAATGCTATCGGTCTGGATGCGAATGCAACAGGTGTTTACACATTCGCTTTAGGGGAAGGCGCTAAAGCGTTGGTAGATACCACCGTCACAACAGCCAATGGATATGCCTATGGTGGCGCATCGGCATTGGGTACTAACGCTACTGCAAATGGTACACACGCCACAGCAGTGGGTTATAGTTCTAATGCCACGGGTGCATATGCCACAGCAACAGGTACCAATGCTTGTGCAACCACCAGCGCATCTGCCTATGGTGACAATGCGAAAGCAACCGAAGAAAAAGCCGTTGCGATTGGTAAAGATGCGGTTGCATCTCAAGCGGGATCGGTTGCATTAGGTTCTGGCACCACCACAAATGCGTGGACATCGCATACATCTTCAGCCTCATTGACTTACAAAGATGCTACATTGACAGAACAAACGATTAACTATCAAGGTTCAACTGCGGTAGGTGTTGTTTCTGTCGGAAATTCCACCGCAGTTCGTCAAATTCAAAATGTAGCCGCAGGGCGTGTGACATCGACGTCGACAGATGCCATTAATGGTAGCCAACTTTATGCGGTATTAAGCGTCGCACAGGAAGGCCTCTCGACTGCCGTTGCTGCCTCAGCAGCAGCGTCGACTGCTCAAAGTACAGCAACAGCGGCTTCAAGCGCTGCATCAACGGCGCAAAGCACGGCGACAAAAGCCTCAACAGCCGCATCGACCGCTCAAAGTACCGCAACAGCAGCATCAACGGCGGCTTCAACAGCCCAAAGTACCGCAACAGGTGCGTCAACAGCAGCATCAACGGCGCAAAGTACAGCAACAGCGGCTTCAACATCAGCTTCAACAGCACAAAGTACCGCAACAAAAGCCTCTACTGCGGCATCGACAGCTCAAAGTACAGCAACAGCAGCTTCAACAGCAGCATCAACAGCGCAAAGTACCGCAACAGGTGCGTCAACAGCAGCGTCAACGGCGCAAAGTACAGCAACAACTGCACAAAGCACAGCGACAGCGGCCTCAACTGCAGCTTCAACAGCACAAACCACAGCACTTGGCGCATCAACAGCAGCGTCAACAGCGCAAAGTACAGCAACAACTGCACAAAGCACAGCGACAGCGGCCTCAACTGCAGCTTCAACAGCACAAACCACAGCACTTGGCGCATCAACAGCAGCGTCAACAGCGCAAAGTACAGCAACAACTGCACAAAGCACAGCGACAGCAGCTTCAACTGCTGCATCAACGGCTCAAGCCGGTGTTGATACGCTTAATTCAAGAACCTATACATTCAAAACAAAGAATGCAGATGGAACTCCAGGTGGTGAAGATTATTCTTGGCAGTTAAGTGGTGATAATTCTATTGTTTTTGCAGCAGATAGTGATCTTACTGTATCTGCTAGTGGTAACACCATCACTTACGGTTTATCTTCTACTGCAAAAGCATCAATTAGCGCAGCGTCCACCGCAGCTGAAACAGTGACATCAAAACTTAACGAGATCAATGGTGCCGTAACGAAAGCAGAAAATGCTGCATCGGCAGCGAGCACATCAGCAAGCAATGCAGCAAATTCAGCATCAGCGGCGAGTACATCTGCATCATCAGCAAGTACATCAGCAAGTGGTGCAGCAAGCTCAGCGTCAGCGGCGAGTACATCGGCATCATCAGCGAGCACATCAGCAAGCAGTGCAGCAAGTTCAGCCTCAGCGGCGAGTACATCTGCATCATCAGCGAGCACATCAGCAAGTAGTGCAGCAAGTTCAGCGTCAGCGGCGAGTACATCGGCATCATCAGCAAGTACATCAGCAAGTAGTGCAGCAAGCTCAGCGTCAGCGGCGAGTACATCGGCATCATCAGCAAGTACATCAGCAAGTAGTGCAGCAAGTTCAGCGTCAGCGGCGAGTACATCGGCATCATCAGCGAGCACATCAGCAAGCAGTGCAGCAAGTTCAGCTTCTGCAGCCGACAGCTCCGCATCAGCGGCTGGATCTTCGGCGTCAGCGGCAAGTTCTTCTGCTTCTGCAGCAGATAGTTCAGCGTCCGCAGCAAGCTCCTCTGCTTCTGCAGCAGACAGTTCTGCCTCAGCGGCAAGTTCTTCAGCAAGTGCCGCAGACAGTTCAGCTTCAGCGGCAAGTTCTTCAGCAAGTGCAGCAGATAGTTCAGCTTCAGCGGCAAGTTCTTCAGCAAGTGCAGCAGATAGTTCAGCGTCCGCAGCAAGCTCTTCTGCGTCTGCAGCAGATAGTTCAGCCTCAGCGGCAAGTTCTTCTGCTTCTGCAGCAGACAGTTCAGCTTCAGCAGCAAGTTCTTCAGCAAGTGCGGCAGATAGTTCAGCTTCAGCAGCAAGCTCTTCAGCAAGTGC
>NZ_JBPDVG010000009.1:0-120519 GCF_051851525.1 Lonepinella sp. BR2357
TTAAGACTTCAAGTTTTATTTAATTTTTTAAAACAAGTCAATCAACAAGTGCCCACACAGATTGTCTGATAAATTGTTAAAGAACAAATCGCTATCTTTAAGCGAAAATAAAACGACGCACGTTAGAAAGTTTAAGTTTTCACAACAGTGCGTCGTTGTGTGGAGCGTATTATAGAGATCTGAAAATCCTTTGCAAGTATTTTTTGCAAAAAAATCTAAAATTTTAACTAACTGTTTATTTTTCCAACTTTACCGATTATTTTTACGTCAACTGCCGATATACTTTTAACGCATAAGCATCTGACATGCCCGCCATATAATCACAAATAATCCGTTTTTTGCCTTGCGGTTCGGCATTTAACCAACGATTTACTGTATTTCGTGGCAATAAACGTTCTGGATCACTGGCAAAAATTTGGAACATTTCGGTTAAAATACGTTGCCCTTTATATTCAATACGTTGGGTTTCCACATCACGAATCACATATTTAAACACAAAGGCTTTAAACACGTTTAACACGTCTTCCACTTCGGTGGGTAATTCGGCATTATAACGTAACAACGGTTCGGCAAAATCTGCCGTTAATTTCCACCGCACATTGGTAATAAAGAAATTCACCAATGCCCCAATGGCGTTTTTGCGTTCATAATGGTATTCTGAAAATAATTTGCTCGTTAAAGCATCAATATTTTTGACAATCCATTCTGATGAACAGGCCTTTAATTCTCGTAACGCAATTTGCCACAGATTTTGGTCAATCATGCCAACCACGATGGCATCTTCAAAATCATGTACGCCATAAGCAATGTCATCCGCCAATTCCATAATGCTACAATCTAAGGATTTAAAGCGTGTTTTCAAAAATTCGCTCGGTTCCGACCGCACTTTTTTTAATGAAGTAAATAACTGTTTATCTTGCGTAGATAAAGGTTGCAATAGCCAATCAAACACTGGCAAATCATCACGAAAAATGCCTTTCCCCGGTCGCCAATCAAAGGCCCTAAAATCTTGCTCCGAAGAAGAAAGTGCGGTGTATTTTGGTGAAGTTTCATCTAAAATCGCCGGATATTTCACGATCCCCAACAGCGTCCGGCGAGTCAAGTTCATTCCCGCATTTTGCGTATAAGGCTCTAATTTGGTTAATAAACGGAACGTTTGTGCATTGCCCTCAAAGCCCCCCACATCATACATCATTGAATTTAAAGCCGTTTCGCCACCATGCCCAAAAGGTGGGTGGCCAATATCATGAGCAAAACACAGACTTTCAATCAAATCTGCGGTAGGCAAAAGTGGCTTGATTTCTTGTTGTAACAAGGCTTTGTCTAGCTGTAATTGATCCGCCAAGGCTTTGTAAGTATCAATTAATTTTAATTGGGAAACGAGACTACTGCCAATTTGCGCCACCTCTAAAGAATGGGTTAATCTTGTACGGAAAAAATCATTTTCACCCACGGCGTGAATTTGCGTTTTCGCCTGTAAACAACGAAATGCCGCACTGTGCAAAATTCTCGCACGATCACGTCGAAAAGGTGGACGATGATCTTTCTCTCTGGGTTTATCATTAATAAAGCGTTCAAGCCAAATGGGATCTAACGTATTTTTTAACATTTATGCCACCATATACAATAAGTGAAAAACCAAAGGTGCAAGCACAGAACTCAAAATACCGCATAACACCAACGCAATGGAGCTATACGTCGAGGCGGTCACATCATGTTCCATTAAAGCGGCCGTACCAATCGCATGGGAAGTGGCTCCCACCGCAATACCAATGCCCTCGGAACTGGTCAGGCGAAGTTTACGCAAAATGACATACCCCACCACGGCACCTTGCACCCCCGCCACGACTACGCCCACCGAGGCCATGGACGGAATGCCACCTAAATGGCCAGAAATCGCCATGGCAATCGGCATGGTGACCGATTTAGACATCACGGTTGCCACGATTTCTGGGTTGGCCCCTAACCACAACGCAAACCCACCTGCCGTCAACATGGCAATTAATGAGGCCAATGTGGTCACAAATAAAATGCTTTTCCAAAATGCTGCAATTCGCCGTAATTGTTCATATAACGGCAAAGCTAACGCCACGATACTGACGGCCATTAAATTGTTTAAAGGGGCGTTGCCGGCCATATAATTTTCATAAGGCACGTTGGCAAGTAACAAAGCACCAATCAAAATAGACGCCGTCAACACAAAGGTATTTAACAACACCGATTTTAAGCGTTTATTAATTTGCACCGCCAAAAAAAAGCTGGCAATGGTTAACAAAGAATAGGCGTAAATCATGCTTGCTCCTTAATTCGACGCTGTAATACTTTTTTGCGTAAGCGAGTAAAAGAACGTCGCATAAATAAATAATCCGTCAAGGTTCCCACAATAATCAAAGTAATTAATGAACTCAAAACATTCGGAATTAACAAGGCTTTTGCTTGTGAAATAAGCATATCAAAATGTTGCATAATCCCCACACTAATCGGCACAAACAGCACCATCATATACCGAATAAGTAAATTGGCCCCGAAAAAAATCCATTCTACTTTAATCACTTGCGTGGTTAAACCCAAGAAAAGTAACAATAATCCCACAATGCTGCCCGGAATACCAAGTGGAACCCAATAGACAATCCCATTCCCAAGCCAAAGAAAGGCATATAAAATCGCTAAAGAGCGAACTAAATCAATTAGTTTTTGTTTCATCTTCTCTCTCGTTTTTATTCAACTTTTTTGATAAATTTTATCGATTTATTTTACGCTTATTTTTTCACTTTTGTGATTTTTTCGGTAAAATGTCATTCACCTTTGATTTATACCAAAAAATAATGAAAAAAATAACCTTTTTATTCACCGCACTTGTCTTTTTTCTATTCAGTCACAACGCCTTAAGTGCAGAACGTTGGGTCAACTGTCGTGTGGTTGGCATTAGTGACGGCGACACCATCACCTGTTTATTAGCCAATAATAAGCAACTCAAAGTACGTTTGGCCGAAATTGACGCCCCAGAAAAGGCCCAAGCCTTTGGCAATCGTGCTAAACAAATGCTAGCACAACTTATCCATAAAACCCAAGTCACCTTGCAAATTTCTGACTATGATCGTTACGGTCGCACGGTGGCAACGATCTACAAAGATCGGGAAAATATCAATCTTAAAATGGTACAATTAGGCATGGCTTGGGCTTATACAAAATATATGCGTCACCCAGAATATCTCCAAATGCAACAAATCGCTCAACAACAACGTATCGGCTTATGGCGTGATCCCAATCCCATGCCACCCAGTGAATTTCGCAAACTCAAACGACAAGGTAAAAAATAATGTTTAATGCGATCCCATTTCGTCAAGACTTCCCTTATTTTAACCAAACAGATGCCGTCGTCTATTTGGATAACGCCGCCACCGCTTTAAAACCGCAAGCGTTGATTGATGCCACCGTGGCATTTTATCAATCTGCAGGCTCCGTGCATCGTAGTCAATATGACGAAAAAAACACCACACTTTATGAACAAGCTCGCAGCCGAGTGAAACAGCTCATTAATGCGGAAAGTGAACAAGCGGTGATTTGGACATCTGGCACCACGCAAGCCATTAACACCGTGGCCAACGGCTTACTTCCCCATTTTCAACCTGATGATGAAATTATCATCAGCGAGGCCGATCACCATGCCAATTTTGTCACGTGGCACGCTATCGCCGAAAAGTGCGGTGCAAAATTACATATTTTACCGATCTTAGATAACTTTTTAATTGACGAACAAGCTCTCGTTTCCGCCCTAAACGCACGCACAAAATTGGTGGCGTTAAATTTCATATCTAACGTCACAGGCACACAACAGCCCATCCAACAACTGATTGAAAAAATTCGCCAATTTTCCACCGCACTGATTTTAGTGGATGCCGCTCAAGCCATTAGCCATATCAAAATCGATCTGCAAAAATTGGA
The DNA here is from genome assembly GCF_051851525.1 of Lonepinella sp. BR2357. NCBI lineage: Bacteria > Pseudomonadati > Pseudomonadota > Gammaproteobacteria > Pasteurellales > Pasteurellaceae > Lonepinella > Lonepinella sp. BR2357. Next base: position 3,946 of record NZ_JBPDVG010000009.1, read on the forward strand.
TGCAGATTTTATTGCATTCTCCGCCCACAAAATTTATGGCCCAAACGGCTTAGGCGTGTTAAGCGGCAAACTGTCCGCCTTAGAAAAAATGCAACCGCTACAATATGGCGGAAAAATGGTGGCCTTTGCCTCAAAACAAGAAATTCGCTATGCAGAACTTCCCTATCGTTTAGAGGCTGGTACGCCGAATATTGCCGCCGTAATCGGCTTTAATGCTGTGTTAATATGGTTAGAAAAATGGGATATTGAACAAGCGGAACAGTACGCTTTACATCTCGCCGAACAAACAAAAGTGCGGTTAAAAACTTACCCAAATTGTCGTTTATTTTCTGCCCCACAACCTAGCACCGTGATCAGCTTTGTGTTTGACAATATCGCCTGTTCTGATCTCGCCACCCTGCTTGCCGAACAATATATCGCCTTACGCACCGGCGTACATTGTGCCATGCCTTATCTCGCTCGTTTAGGTGTGCCTAGCACATTACGCCTCAGTTTTGCTCCTTACAACACCGAGCAAGATGTACAAGCCTTTTTTACTGCCTTAGATAAAGCACTGGAATTATTGGACTAAAAAATGGACATTATCGAACAAATTCAACAAGCTAAAAACTGGGAAGAACGCTATCGCTTGCTAATTCAAGCCGGTAAAAACCTCACCAAACCCAGTGACGAAGAATTGGCCCAATGGCAAGAAATTCAAGGTTGCGAAGTCAGATTATGGTGTAAAATCTCACCAAATTTAGACCGCACTTTACAGTTACAGGCTTATAGTGAGGCACGGATTATGAATGGTTTGCTGTATGTGTTGATTAACCATGTCAATAACAAACCGACAGAAGAAATTCAACAATTTGATTTAACGAGATTTTTCACCGACTTGGGAATTGCACAACGATTAAGTAGCACAAGGTTAAATGGTTTAAAACAAATTGAGCAAGGTATTAAGGCGCAGTCTTAAACTACACAAACACGCCTTGCACCAACCCCATATATAAAGCCGTCCCCACTGCCATGGACAAAAACATATTTTTCTTCCAAAGGTGCAAAGCTAACGTCAACACGCCCGCAATAAAATCAGGAATGCCATGATAACCTTGCAAAATCTCGACGTTTTTATAGCAATACACCACCAACATACCGAACATAGCCGCAGGCAACACTTTGCCTAAATAACGAATATATTCAGGAATCGGGCGGTTGGCGGGGAAGATCCAAAACGGCAGTAATCGGCAAAATTGCACGCCTAACACACCCATAGCAATGGTGATAATTTGTTCGGTTAAGGTCATGGATTTTCTCCCGTTAAACGAATAATTTTGCTTGCTAATTTCGCACGGCGTAAGGTTAATAGGCCCCAAATGGTGAACAAAGTCGGAACTAGAAAATGTTCTTTGCCAACGGTCACGAGGAAAAATAAGGTAATGCCTAAGCCTAATAAACTGCTTTCGTGGGATTTTTCTTTCAGCCAATTTTCCGCAAAAATCACGATAAATAATGCGGTCATGGCAAATTCAATGCCTTTTAAACTAAAAGGCACAATGTCCGTGGCCAGATTCCCGACCACGGCACCAATCACCCAGTAGACTTGCAAATAAAGGCTAACAAAGAAGTAATACCACCCCTTGTCTAAATATTCTGGCACGTTGGCCATATAATTTAATGAAAAGGCTTCGTCTGACATGGTTGAAATTAAATACCAACGTTTTTTACCCAACTGTTTGCCGTATTTTTCTAACATGGAAATGCTGTAAAACACTTGGCGACCACTCACCATTAACGTGACCAACAGCACAGAAAGTGGCGAAAAAATAGCGGTCAAAGAGGTGGCAACAATAAATTCCACAGATCCCGCATAAATCAAGGCTGCCATAAAAAACGGAAACCATACGCCAAAGCCGAGCACTTTCATATAAATACCGTAAGCCACGCCGAGGAAAAGATAGCCAATAATCATGGGGACAGAATAAGGAAAAGCCGCTTTGGCAGCCGCCCAAACTGCGGTGCTTTTTGGCTGATTTTGCATAATTACTCCAAAATCGACAACCCAGGTAACGTAGAAAAACTTTGCGACTTCACCGTGTCATAAAAATCATCAATAAAGGCACTGTCGCCGTCAATTTCACGATAGGCACAATAAAGATTGCTGTATAAACGTTGCTCGGTAATTTGACGTGCCACCACATAACCCCGATCTAAATAAGGTTTCACCGCCCAAAATGGCAATGCGGCTATACCTCGTTTACTGGCGACTAATTGAATAATCGCAATGGTCAATTCACTAGTACGGCGTGTGGGATTAATCCCCGCCGGACGCAAGACTTTGCGGAGTAAATCCAACATATCATCGGGTACAGGATAAGTAATCCAAGTTTGATCAGCAAAATCTTCCGCTTGCCAGATTTCTTTTTGAGCTAAGGGGTGATCTTTGGCGCACAACCCGACCATTTCGTAGGAAAATAACGGCTTATAAATAATCCCGTCAGTGGGTTCCATTTCTGACACAATCGCCCAATCCGCACGGTGAGTAAGCAATAATCCGACGGTATCCGTATGAAAACCCGATACAATATCCAATTCCACCAACGGCCAATGGCTACGGAAACTGTCCATCGCCGGCATAAGCCAGTCAAAGCAAGTATGGCATTCCACCGCAATACGCAACTCCCCCGCCTCGCCTTGTTTGACGCGAGAAAGATCCCTTTCCGCCTCAATAACTTTAGGTAACACATCGTTGGCTAATTTAATTAATCGTTCCCCTGCGGGCGTAAAATGTAAAGGGGTGGTTTTGCGTTCAAATAACGGCAAACCATATTGATCTTCCAATAATTTAATCTGATGCGATAAGGCGGATTGCGTGAGATAGACCCGTTTTGCGGCTAAAGAAACCGAACCGGTTTCTTTTAAGGCTAATAAGGTTTTGAGATGTCGTAGTTCAAGGAAAATGGGTTTCATGAGCGTAATTCATACAAAGCAACAAAAGAATGAATTATATTCTACATTAAAATGTACCGCAGTTTAACTTAAAAATAGAGGATTCATTTCAAATCTTATTTTTCATCAAAAAAAATGCTTGCAAATTTCAGCAAATACAGTTATTTTTCTGCGCGAATTATTTATATAGGGAAATAACAATAATGAAATTGAAAAAAATAAGTTGGGCGATCATGCTCAGTTTGGGGATCATTCCCTCTGTCAGTGCGGTGGAAAAAACAGAAGTTTTAGAGATCATTCAAGTTACTGAAACAAACCAAAGCCCCATGAAAACGGTTCAGCAAACTGAACTCAAAAACGGGCCAACGTCGTTGGGGAATGCTTTAGCGAAACAAATGGGCATTCAATCTAATCACTTTGGTTCGGGGGCCTCGACGCCAGTTATTCGGGGACAAGAAAGTTACCGCAACAAGATTGTGCAAAATGGCGGAGATGTGGTGGATATGGCCAATATGTCGCCCGATCATGCGATTATGGTGGATCCAACATTAGCAAAAGACATCAAAATTATTCAAGGTGTGGATACGCTATTATATGCCTCGGGAATTACGGGCGCCGTGGTGAATGTGGAAGATGATAAAATTCCTACACAACGTCCAACACGCACGGTGGAGGGCAGCTTAGATGCGCATTATAACGCCAATAATCAAGAGCAATTATATAATCTCGCCACCAATGTCAAATTATCTGACCATCTGGTTTTGCACCTTGAGGGCCTACACCGTCAGGCTAAAAATTACAAGTCAGCGGGCTATACGGAAAGATACACGGTGGAAAACCCTTGTAATAATTCCGATACACCAGAATGTATTGAGGCTATTTTCGCTGATGACTATGAAGAAAATATTGAAGAATCAAAAAATTATCGTTATATCAATAACTCTGAGGCCAAATCGAAACAAGGGGCGATTGGGTTATCTTGGATTGGTGAAAAAGGCTATTTGGGTATCGCTTACACCGACAGACGTGATCGCTATGGATTAACCGGACACGAACATAAAGCCCATTTTTGTCATATTCACACCCATGAAGAAAATGACGAATATTTGGAGGGGATTAACCTGCATTGTGAGCATACTAGCGTCAATATTGATGAAGATTTCCACAATCACGATCCAAGTCAACCAGAGCAATATGCCAAACTTAGATTACACTTGAAACGGGTCGATCTGCGTGGTGCATTAAATCAGCCAATAAAAGGCATTGAGCAAATTCGCTTTATGGCCAATGATAGTCGCTATGAACATAAGGAAATCGAGGGGCAATACACCATGTCGAGTTTCCGCCATAATGGTCAATCTTTGCGAATGGAAATGGATCATCAACCCACTGCACAATGGTCGGGAACCGTCGCTTTGCAATACAGTAAAGATCTGATCGACAGTGCCGGTTACGAAGGGATTTTAGATAAAAATACCACGCACTTATACGGCTTATCTGGCGTTGAACGCTATCAATGGCAAGATCTCACCTTTTCGTTATCAGGGCGAATTGATCATCAAAAAATTCAACTTGCCGACGATAAACAGCTACACCGAGGTAAACGCATGGATCCATTACGCAGCATGCAATATGAAACCACCACGTATTCTTTTGCTACGGGAATAGACTGGCAACTCACCTCAGAATGGAAAAGTGGCTTGACCTTTTCACACCAAGAACGTGCACCAAGTGTACAAGAACTCTATGCCCGAGGTACCCACGTGGCCACCAATTCCTATGAATTTGGCGATGAGCAATATGACCGTACCATTAATAATTTGCTGATTGATACCCAAGTTTACGATCAATTTGGCATTCATGAACGGCTGAAAAAAGAAAAATCCAATAATTTGGATATCAGCCTACAATTTAATAATGACCAATGGCAAAGCTATGTGGGCGTTTATTATAAACATTTTAGTAACTACATTTACGCCCACACCATGGATCGTTTTGCGCATTTCCGCCTCTTGCGTTATGCTCAACAACCGGCTCGTTTTTATGGCGCCGAGGGCAATATCAGTTATCGTTTTCACCCCAAATATCGCCTGAGCTTATTCGGTGATTATGTGCGAGGGAAATTGGACAATGGCAACGTGCCTCGTATGCCTGCCGCCCGTTTAGGCAGTCGCTTTAATGCGGATTTAACCAATAATTTATCCGCTAGCCTTGAATATACGCATACGTTCAGCCAACACAAAACCGCACATAATGAATTACCCGTCGGCGGGCATAATATGCTGAATGCAGCCTTGAGTTATGTCGGCGATTTGGGTCAACGGGTTAATTATCGCTTGACCCTTGATGTGAATAATATTCTTAATCAAAAAGTGTATGCGAGTACCTCGTATCTCTCGCATATTCCATTAATGGGACGAAATGTTGCCATGGGCGCCAGTGTGTTATTTTAAGCTGACAAAAAAATGCCCCGTTTTCAACAACGGGGCATTTTTTATTATCTTCTTTTTTTCTTCATTCCCTGACGGGCTTTAAAACGAGGATTTTCCTTACAAATCACATACACCACACCATGACGGCGCACAACTTTACAGCCAGGGTGACGTGTTTTGGCACTTTTTAATGAGGATAATACTTGCATGCTGACTCCTTATTTTGATTTTAATGCGCCGAATTTGCCATAACGATTGGTAAAGTCACTGGCTCGACCCTCATTACCAATTTGACGTGTTTTACCCGTGTAAAACGGATGTGAGGCAGAGGACGTATCACACATAAATACAGGATATTCTTTGCCGTCTTCCCATTTCATGGTATTGGTGGTTCTGGCACAAGAACGGATTAAAAAGCCTTGTTTGGCGTTGCTATCATAAAATAACACGGTACGATAATTATCGGGATGGATTCCTTTTTTCATATTTACACCTTATTTTTTATTGAAAAATAACTAGACTGCGAATATTACCCTAAATAGGCGCATTTCGCAAAACTTATTTTTCAAAAACAAAAAAGATTTTCACCGCACTTTTGTTTATCGATTCTTTATCCAATATTCAATTATTAAAATTATTCATACAAAAAATGAAAATTATGAGTTTGCTTAATAAACTAGAATTCGGCATTATCTCAATCAAGCGGACGTTTAGCCGTCTAAATAGAAATTTATTATTCCCATTATAATAGGAGCAAGATATGACCACATTTCATGTATTAGGATTCCCTCGTGTTGGTGCAAAACGTGAACTTAAATTTGCACAGGAACGCTACTGGCGTAAAGAATTAAGCGAGCAAGATTTATTAGAGTTAGCCAAAGCCTTGCGTGAAAAAAATTGGCAACACCAAGCGGATGCCAATGCCGATTTCGTGGCAACCGGCGATTTCACGTTCTACGATCACATCTTAGATTTACAAGTGGCCACTGGCGCCATTCCTGCACGTTTCGGCTTTGATAGCCAGAATTTAACCTTAAGCCAATATTTTGAATTAGCACGGGGTAACAAAGATCAATTTGCGATTGAAATGACCAAATGGTTTGATACTAACTACCATTATTTAGTACCTGAATTTGCCAAAAACACCCAATTTAAAGCCAACCCCGCCCATTATGTGAATCAGTATCGTGAGGCAGTGGCAAAAGGACATAAAGCCAAACCTGTGATTGTTGGACCATTGACATTCCTTTGGTTAGGGAAAGAAAAAGGCGAAACCTTTGATCGCTTTGATTTATTGAAAGATTTAGTGCCAGTTTATCAACAAATTTTAACCGCACTTGCCAACGAGGGCGCCGAATGGATTCAAATTGATGAACCTGCGTTAGCCTTAGATTTACCACAAGCATGGATTAACGCATTCCAATCTGTGTATGCGGAATTAAGCCAAGTTAAAGCGAAAATTTTATTAGCCACTTACTTCGGTTCTGTGGCAGAACATGCGCCATTATTAAAAGCCTTGCCAGTGGCAGGTTTACACCTTGATTTAGTACGTGCGCCAGAACAATTAGCCGCTTTCGCCGATTATGACAAAGTGCTTTCTGCGGGCGTGATTGACGGTCGTAACATTTGGCGTGCGAACTTAAATAGCGTGCTTGATGTGTTAGAACCATTAAAAGCAAAATTAGCAGATCGTTTATGGATTGCCCCAAGCTGTTCATTATTGCACACGCCTTATGATTTAAGCGTAGAAACCCAATTACAAGCGAACAACCCTGATCTTTATTCTTGGTTAGCGTTCACGTTACAAAAAGTGGAAGAATTAAACGTATTAAAACAAGCGTTAAACAATGGCCGTGCGTCAGTGCAAGCCCAATTAGACGCCAGCCAAACGGCGGCTGATGCTCGTGCGAACAGCAAAGTGATCCACAAAGCGGAAGTGGCAGCACGTTTAGCCAACTTACCAACAGGCGCCGATCAACGTAAATCACCGTTTGCAGAACGTATCGCTAAACAAAATGCGTGGTTAAATTTACCCTTATTACCGACCACCAACATCGGTTCATTCCCACAAACTAGCGAAATCCGTCACGCACGTGCCAGTTTCAAAAAAGGTGAATTGTCTTTAGCCGATTATGAAACAGCAATGAAAAAAGAAATCGAATATGTGGTGCGTAAACAAGAAGAATTAGACTTAGATGTGTTGGTGCACGGTGAGGCAGAACGTAACGACATGGTGGAATACTTTGGCGAATTATTAGACGGTTTTGCATTCACTAAATTCGGTTGGGTGCAAAGCTACGGTTCACGTTGTGTGAAACCACCTGTAATTTTCGGTGATGTCACCCGTCCAGAGCCAATGACCGTGCGTTGGTCGCAATATGCGCAAAGCCTCACCAAAAAAGTGATGAAAGGCATGTTGACAGGTCCAGTTACCATTCTGCAATGGTCATTTGTGCGTAACGATATTCCACGTTCAACCGTATGTAAACAAATCGGCGTGGCCTTGTCTGATGAAGTATTAGACTTAGAAAAAGCAGGCATCAAAGTGATTCAAATTGACGAACCTGCGATTCGTGAGGGCTTGCCACTCAAACGTGCGGATTGGGATGCTTATTTACAATGGGCAGGCGAGGCGTTCCGCTTGAGCTACATGGGCGTGGCAGACGATACACAAATTCACACGCACATGTGTTACTCTGAATTTAACGACATCTTACCTGCCATTGCCGGCTTAGATGCGGACGTGATCACCATTGAAACCTCACGCTCTGATATGGAATTATTAACCGCATTCGGCGATTTCCACTATCCGAACGACATTGGCCCAGGTGTATACGATATTCACAGCCCACGTGTGCCAACAGAGGCAGAAGTGGAACACTTGTTACGCAAAGCATTAAACGTAGTGCCAAAAGAACGTTTATGGGTCAACCCAGACTGCGGTTTAAAAACCCGTGGCTGGCCAGAAACTATCGCGCAATTAGAAGTGATGATGAACGTGACGAAAAAATTGCGTGCTGAATTAGCGTAATATGAAATAGGCTATTTAGCCCCGTATGCAACATACGGGGCTTTTTTTATGGTTGATTTTTTGCTACACTCAAAAACCTAGTCGGGGTGCTTTTTCATCAAAAGCTGAGAAGATACCCGTTGAACCTGAAACAGATAATACTGATGTAGGAAACTAAATTATGTCAAATAACGCTAACTTTATCCAAACCCTTATCCAACAAGCTCAACCTCATTGGCATGATTATGTTGAACATGATTTTGTGCAACAGCTCGGGCAAGGCACACTACCAATCAGCCGTTTTCAATATTATTTAAAGCAAGATTATTTATACCTTTTCCACTACAATCGTGCCTTAGCCTTAGCGATATTTAAAGCGGAAAATTTTGAGCAAATGCGAGAAATTCATCAGGCCATTACAGTTTTATTAGAAGAAATTCAATTACATATCGATTTCTGTCAAGAATGGGAAATTGCTGAACAAGACTTACAGAATCTTGCTGAAGATCCCGCTTGCGTGGCCTACACTCGCTATGTACTAGATTGTGGTATCACGGGCGGACTTGCGGAACTTTATGCCGCCATCGCCCCTTTTGCTATTGGTTATGCGGAAATTGGCTTGCGTTTAAAACAGCAAAATAACCTGCCCAATAATCCTTATCAAAAATGGATTGACACTTACGCCGATGAAAGTTTTCAAACGGCGGTGGAAAAATATCAAGATTTTTTAACCGCACTTTGCCAAGATTTAAACCCAAAACAATTAGCCAATATTCAACACATTTTCACCACAGCGACCCGAATGGAAGTGGCATTTTGGCAAATGGGGTTAGATCATTAATTTTTTTATACTTTGCTGATGAAATTATTGCTATAATTCGCACAATATTTTATTTCAGCACGGTTCATTCAATGAAATTTAAACTGATTTTAGGCTTATTATGCGGATTATTGCCCGCTGTTGTGTTGGCACAATGGAAATCTGTCGGCAAGGCAGATTATAACTGGGGGCCGTTTTTGGTGTATAGCATTACGCTGTCAACCGAAACGGGGCAATATCAAGAAAATCAACGTCCATTAATGCTGACGTTTACTTTCGATAAGCAAGTTGAAGGGAAAAATTTTGCGGTGACGTTGGTGCGGGAAATGGAAAGTTTGAAACTGACGCAAGCGGATACATCCGTTTGGTTAAAAGAGTTGCAACGTATTTTCCCTGACTTTTCGCCACAAGACCAACTGAGCTTTATTGCGTTAAAGGATAAAAGCTATTTTGTGCTAAATGATACGGTGTTAGATTATGAATTTGAGCCCGAATTTGCCCCAATTTTAACCGCAGTTTGGCTGTCTGATAAAACGAATTTTAGTAAAATGCGTGACATGTTGTTAAATCAACAAAATCTCGACAACGAAGAACCCAAAATAGAACGAGAAAACATTCCGTTAGATGAAGAAAATATCAATCCGCAGTTGCCTCCGGAATACCCGTTAGATGAACAACCGGAAGTGGTGTCTTAATTTTGCTATCAGCCCTGTTTAACAGGGCTTTTTCATGGCGTGATGATATTTTCGTTCTAACTGCATGATCATGGCCTGTGCAATATCCACACCGCTTGTTTTTTCAATTAATTCAAGGCCTGGGCTAGCATTGACTTCTAGCACCAATAAACCTTGTTCAGAACGAATTAAATCCACCCCTGCCACATCTAATCCTAAAGCCTTTGTCGCTTGAATAGCGAGGCTTTGTTGTGGTGGTGTGAGGGTGATTTTTTCGGCCAATCCACCACGGTGGAAGTTGGCCCGAAACTCGCCTTGTTGTCCTTGACGTTGCATGCTAGCGACGACGGCTTCGCCAACAACAAAACAACGAATATCCATATTTTCTGCCTCTGCCACAAAATCTTGTAACAACGCCACCACATGGGCCTCTTTCAATGTTTCCAAAATACTCACCGCACTTTGTGCTTTTTCCGCCAACATCACGCCGATCCCTTGTGAGCCAGTGAGGGTTTTTAAAATCGTTGGGCTATCCATTTGTGCCACTGCTTGCTTGGCGGAAAATTCACAGCCAGCTAAACCGCTACTTGGCACAGCCACACCCGCTTGTTGCAATAATTGCAGACTTTGCCATTTATCTCTAGCACGTAAAAAGGCCTGATCCTCATTTAAACACACCGCCCCCTGTGCGGTAAAATGACGTAACACGGCACAACCCATTTGAGTGCTTGCAATACCAAAACGAGGTAACACCGCCTCATATTGAGGCAATAAACGAGGGGAGGCTTGCGCTGAATCTTGATAGTAAATAGCAAAGTGCGGTGCATTTGCGCTGAGTTTTAATAAACAACGATTCGGATCGAGAATATCCATAGTATGTCCTCGCTGTTCTGCGACTTCTTTTAAGCGTTGGCAACTGTATAAACGGGATTCTCGGCATAGCATTAAAATATTCATAAGATTTTGGCGACTTAACTGTTAGAAAAAAACAATTTATATTTTTACTTAATTTCACGTAAAATACCACCACATTTAGTCAAAAAGGAAAAAACGATGTTTGTTAAAATTTATGGTCGTATGACTTGCCCATTTTGCGTGCGTGCAAAAACCTTAGCCGATAAACTTTCAACGGAAGTTGAGGGATTTAGCTATGAATTTATTGATATTATCGAAAAAGACATGAGCAAAGAGGATATTGCCAAAGCCATTGGTGTCGCCGAAGTCAAAACCGTTCCACAAGTGGTAGTGGATAACCAACCGATTGGCGGTTGCACAGATTTCCAAGCCTTTGCGCAACAAAAATTTGCCATTAGCCTGTAATTTTCCACAAAAAAACCTAGTGCATTAACACCGCACTAGGTTTTTTATTTAAACAATTTGCGACTATTTAGATAACACTTTTTGTAGCGCTTGATACAAAGTTTGCGCTTTCTCGCCACTCAAGGCAAATTTATCTTCATCGCTGATCACCACGGCACTTTCATTGCCATAAGCACTGATTTGCATGGAATATTCACCCTTTTCAAGATCAGGTTTCGTTAAGCCAAAACGTGCCCATTCGGTATCATCAAGCGGTTTATATTTTAACAACGCATAACCTTTACCGGCCGTGGATTCTTTATATTCAAAGCCAAGTTGCGGTAACGCTTGTTGTAATTTTTGCCAGGCTTGACGGAAAGTAATATTCATCGCCAAAGCTGTATGTTGATTGCTGTCGGTCACAATAGCGGATTGTACTGCACCGGCGGCCACATCAGCGGTCGCAACTTGTTGTTGCTGTTGACGATAAGCCGCATTCAGTTCACCGACTAATTGATTTAAACGATCTGAAGTATAACGTTCTTTATCTTTTACGGTTGGGGTAAAAATCACTTCATCACGTTTCATTTGCGCCAACGCCACCACTAACGCATTGGAATCGCTCGTGCCGACTTCCTCAATGATATAACGAGCTTGTACATCACCCACATCATCAGCACGCCCCGTTTTCGCCCAATCAGTTTGCACCTGATTGCCCGAGGTGGTGAATGGAATGCCTTGCTCGGTTAACAAACGTTTCACTTGCTGAATATTATAAACCGCTTTTTTCTCAGCAGGATAAACAATAGAAGAACGCTCACCATCAAATTGTGCCACGGAATTGCCAATAATCGCCATCGGCGTAGATGGCGGACGAATATCGGTTCCATCCGTTTTCACCGTCACATTGGTGGGTAATTGATAGGTGTTTTCTTGCCCTAAAATCGTGACGCCCCCCGTATCTAAGGTGGTGAACACGGGAATAATGCCACGTTTTTCATAACTGTCATTCGCCGTTTGCTTACTTTCATTACTGGTTGAGCAAGCTGTCACAGTGGCTAACACGGTGAATGCTAAAAGCCATTTTTTCATCATCAATCCCTTTAAAAAATTTTGTAAAATAGACCGCACTTATAGACCACAAAAACGGTAAAAAGTTTAGGGCTAATCAAATAGCCCTAAAGTGCGGTGAAAATTAAAGTAATTTTGCTTGTTGTAAGGCGGCCAATACTTTTGGTTGTGCCGTTTCACTCAATACGGTTAATGGTAAACGTAAAACAGGTTGACTAATCAAGCCTAATTTATAGGCTGCCCATTTCACAGGAATTGGGTTGCCCTCCACAAATAGATCATGATGTAAAGCCATTAAACGTTGATTAATTTGCTCTGCTTGTTCAAATTGGCCCGCTAATGCCAGTTCGCACATTTTCGCCATATCGGCAGCCGCCACGTTATTGGTCACGGAAATCACACCTTGACCGCCTAATTTAATACTTTCTAAACCGGTCGCATCATCACCACTCAAGAAAATAAACTCTTCACCGGCTAATTCTTTAATTTTACGTACTCGGCTCACATCACCTGTGGCCTCTTTAATCCCGACGATATTTTTAATTTTCGCTAAACGTCCCACGGTTTCTGGTTTCAAATCACTCCCCGTTCTGCCCGGTACGTTATACAAAATTTGCGGTAAATCCGTGCATTCTGCAATGGCTTTAAAATGTTGATACATCCCCTCTTGGGTCGGTTTATTATAATAAGGCACCACGGATAAACAACCGGCCACACCGCTGTTATTCAATAATTTGGTCATAGTGATGGCTTCTGCTGTGGCGTTGGCGCCAGCGCCCGCAATCACAGGAATACGGCCGGCAGCAAATTCGACTGTTTTCAAGATGGCTTTCAAATGTTCATCAGGATTTAAGGTGGCAGATTCTCCGGTAGTGCCCACCGATACGATGCCATGGGTGCCTGCCGCCACATGAAAATCCACTAATTTTTTTAACTCTGGATAATCGACTTCGCCGTGGCTATTCATGGGGGTAATGAGTGCAACAATACTGCCGTGAAATAAAGGTGTTAAAGACATAAAAACCTCTCGTGATATTTTGTTGATGTTTGCTTGATAAATTTCCTTTATCATTGCTAAAATAATCACAATTTGCAAGTAAGTTTTATTATTTTTGTGCAAAAATAATAAAATGAATCAAGATAGTAGGAATTTATTGATGAATTTTTTAAAAATAAGTGCCATTGCACCGCAGTTTGCATTACAAAATCAACACGATGAAACCATTTGCCTGAGCGATTTTAAAGGTCAAAAAGTCTTGGTGTATTTTTATCCTAAAGCACTCACACCAGGTTGTACCACGCAAGCCTGCGGTTTACGTGATGCCAAAGCGGAATTGGATAAACTCGGCGTGGTGATTTTTGGCATTAGCCCTGACAGCCCCAAAAAACTGGCGCAATTTGTAGAAAAGAAAGCGCTCAATTTTGATCTGCTCGCAGATCCTGAACATCACATTGCTGAACAATTTGGCGTTTGGGGCGAGAAAAAATTTATGGGTCGCACCTATGACGGTATCCACCGCATTAGCTTTTTAATTGACGAACAAGGCAAGATTGAACAGGTGTTTGATAAATTCAAAACGGGGGAACATCATCAGGTGGTGTTGGATTATTTATTAGCACATCACAAACACTAAAAAATATAAAATTTTTGTTAAAAATTTGTGCTAGGTCACATTTTTTTATTTTAATTCGTTTTATAATAGAAAAATCGTTTTTTAATTCATCATTTCAAAAGGAAGTATATTATGTCAGATTTACGTCAAGCCGCATTAGATTTCCACGAATTCCCCGTTCCCGGAAAAATTGAGGTTACTCCCACCAAATCCCTCGCCACTCAACGTGATTTAGCCTTGGCTTATTCCCCAGGTGTAGCAGAACCTTGTTTGGATATTGAGAAAAATCCTGCAGATGCCTATCGTTATACAGCAAAAGGTAATTTAGTCGCAGTGATTTCCAATGGTTCAGCGGTATTAGGTTTAGGTAATATCGGCGCCTTAGCAGGTAAACCCGTCATGGAGGGGAAAGGCGTATTGTTTAAAAAATTCGCTGGCGTGGATGTGTTTGATATTGAGATTGATGAAAAAGATCCTGATAAATTAGTCGAGATTATCGCCTCTCTAGAACCGACTTTCGGTGGGATTAACCTTGAAGATATTAAAGCCCCTGAATGTTTCTATATTGAGCAAAAATTGCGTGAACGCATGCACATTCCGGTATTCCATGATGACCAACATGGTACGGCGATTATCAGCTCGGCAGCGGTTATCAATGGTTTACGCATTGTAGGTAAAAAAATTGAAGATGTGCGTTTAGTGGCCTCTGGTGCCGGTGCGGCATCCATTGCTTGTTTAAATTTATTGGTTGCTCTCGGCATGAAACGAGAAAATATCGTGGTGTGCGACTCTAAAGGTGTTATCTACAAAAACCGTGATGACCGTATGGATGACACCAAAAAACTGTATGCCATTGATGACAACGGCACACGTTCTTTAGGTGATGTGATTGAAAATGCAGATATTTTCTTAGGCTGTTCGGCTAAAGGGGTGTTAACGGCTGAAATGGTGAGATCCATGGCTGCGAGTCCGTTGATTTTAGCACTGGCGAACCCAGATCCTGAAATTACCCCACCAGAGGCCAAAGCGGTTCGCCCAGATGCCATTGTGTGTACCGGTCGTTCTGACTACCCTAACCAAGTCAACAATGTCCTTTGTTTCCCATTCATTTTCCGTGGTGCATTAGACGTGAGTGCCACCACCATTAATGAAGAAATGAAAATGGCAGCGGTACACGCCATTGCAGATCTTGCCCTTGCAGAACAAAACGAAGTCGTAACCTCAGCTTATGGCGGCAATGAAGTATCTTTTGGCCCTGATTATATTATTCCTAAACCATTCGATCCACGCTTAATCGTGCGTATTGCTCCAGCAGTAGCGAAAGCAGCAATGGACAGCGGTGTAGCGACTCGCCCAATTACTGATTGGGATGCTTATTTGGAAAAATTAAGCCAGTTCGTTTACAAAACCAATTTATTTATGAAACCGGTGTTTGATCAAGCGAAAAAAGACAAAAAACGGGTCTTATTAGCAGACGGCGAAGAAACACGTATTTTGCATGCGGTACAAGAAATTACCAGCCTTGGTATTGCTTATCCAGTGTTGGTGGGTCGCCATGAAGTCATTGAACAACAAATCAAAAAACTCGGTTTAAAAATTGAAGCAGGTAAAGATTTTGATGTGTTAAGTACAACTGATCCAGTAATTTTTGAAAAATGCTGGGGCTTGTATCACAACAAAATGAAACGCAATGGCGTTACCGCTGCTATGGCAAAACGTCGTATGATCAATAATTCTGCGGCGATTGGTTCTGCATTACTAGAATTAGGTTATGCTGATGCTATGTTGTGTGGACTAGTTGGTACGTTCTCTTCAAGTCTAAGTTTATTAACTGAGATTATCGGTGTTAAAGAAGATGTTAAGGTTCCAGCCACAGTGAATGGTTTGGTGCTTTCTGATCGCAACTTATTCTTAGCCGATACTTTTGTGAACACTGATCCAAGTGCAGAAGAGTTAGCTGAAATCACCTTAATGGCAGCGGATCAAGTACGTCATTTTGGTATTGAACCGCAAGTTGCCTTGATTTCACATTCTAACTACGGTACTTCCGCTCACCCAAGTGCGGTGAAAATGCGTCAAGTTTTACAATTAGTTAAGGAATTAGATCCAAGCTTAATTATTGACGGCGAAATGCACTGTGACGTGGCGTTAACTGAAAGTTTACGCAATGAAATCATGCCGGATAGTCCATTAAAAGGGGCGGCTAATTTGTTAATTATGCCAAATATGGAATCTGCACGGATTAGCTTGAACTTGTTGCAAGGTACTCATACACCGATTACCATTGGCCCAATCCTGATGGGAATGAAAAAACCGGCACATGTGTTAACATCCAAATCGTCTGTTCGCCGTATTATTAATATGGTGGCCGTGGCTGCGGTGAAAGCACAACAAGAAAAGTAAAATAGCACTTAATATTAGGGCGTGAGTTATCCAATCACGCCCTTTTAACAAAAAATTTACATTTTTACTGATCTAAATCAAATTTTTTGTTAATATGGTGTTGGAATTTGTAGAGAGATTCTACAAAAATACATAATAACTCATTAAAAAAGGAAAATATTATGGCATACACTCTACCAGAATTAGGCTACGCCTATGACGCATTAGAACCCCATTTTGATGCACAAACTATGGAAATTCACCATAGCAAACATCACCAAGCCTATGTTAACAATGCCAATGCGGTATTAGAAGCAAATCCTGCATTAGCAGAATTAGCTAATCAAGGTTGCCCAGGTTCATTTTTGAAAAAACATTTGGCGAATGTGCCTGCGGATAAATTTGCAGCATTGCGTAACAATGTTGGTGGACACACTAACCACAGCTTATTTTGGAAATCATTGAAAAAAGGCACGACCTTACAAGGTGCATTAAAAGTCGCTATTGAACGTGATTTTGGTTCAGTTGATGCGTTTAAAGCAGAATTTGAAAAAGCGGCTGCTACACGTTTCGGTTCAGGTTGGGCATGGTTAGTCGTAACAGCAGAAAACAAATTAGCGGTGGTTTCTACTGCAAACCAAGATAACCCATTAATGGGTAAAGATATTGCAGGTTGCGAAGGTTTCCCATTATTAGGCTTAGACGTTTGGGAACACGCTTACTACTTGAAATTCCAAAACCGCCGTCCAGACTACATTAAAGAATTCTGGAATGTTGTGAACTGGGATTTTGTTAGCGAACGTTTTGAGAAACATGCGAAGTAATTTTTACTAAGATATAATAGCAATCGGCTCAAATGAGCCGATTTTTTTTCAAAAAATTCTTCCTTTCTTAATATTTAATTAAGATTTACATGTTCTAATTAACACCAATGAAAGCCAAACAGCTTTCCCAAGCAGTGTACTCGCACGGCAACATATATTAACAAGGAGAAAAAATGAAAAAACTATTAGCTATCGCACTTATCGCAGCATCAACTACCGCCTTTGCTGGATTTAGCAACACAGCGACAACCAATACTGTGTCATCTTCTAGTGGGACAACGACGGTTGCTCAAGCCTTGCAAGCCCGTGATAATAGCGTTGTCACCTTGACAGGCTATATTGTCAGTCAAGTGGATCATGACGAATTTTATTTCAAAGATAATACTGGCAAAATCAAAGTCGAAATTGATGACCATGTTTTCAATAATCAAACCGTGACTCGCAGTGATCGTATTACCATTCGGGGTAAAGTAGATCGTGATTCACATAAAGCAAATGAAGTTGAAGTCTTTGAACTTAGTAAACATTAATTGATAGATCAAGGTATTAAAGGGAGAACAACAGATGAAAAAATTACTCACTCTCGCACTGATTGCGATTTCAAGTACCGCACTGGCGGGTTTTGATAATAACCACAAAGGCGGTTTCGCAGGTGGCTATGCTGGCACGACGATGACCGTTACTCAAGCATTAAAAGCCAGTGATGATACGATTGTCAGCTTAACGGGTCAAATCGCTAGCCAAATTGATGATGATGAATTTTATTTTAAAGATGCCACAGGGCAAATTAAAATTGAAGTAGATGATCACGCCTGGAATGGTTTTACCATCACACCAGATGATCGAATTATCATTCAAGGCAAAGTGGATCAAGAAGTGTTCAAACCCGCAGAAATTGAAGTGTTTAATGTTCGGAAAGCAGACTAATGTCTGAAAAAAGTAAAACGGGCGAAAGCCCGTTTTTTTATGGATGTAATGCCAAATATTCCGTTGCCAATGCGGCCAAATAATTCGCTGTTGGGAAAAGTGCGGTATCATCTACACGGAATTTTGGGTGATGCAAAGCATAAGGCCCGCCTGAACCAATCATAATAAAGACCCCTGCGATTTTTTGTTGATAAAATGCGAAATCTTCTCCGATTGGACTGGCATCCACCAATTTTGCTTCAAAGCCATTTTGACGAGCAATATCTAGGACAAAATCAATCCATTCAGGACTGTTCATTACAGACGGTGGACCTGCGTGCCAATATAACTGAATATCCGCATCAAATGCGAATTTAATACCCTCAATAATCGTTCTAAAACGTTGCTCAATTTGCTCACGCACAGATTGATTGAAACTTCTCACTGTACCTTCTAAATAAGCATTATCAGGAATCACATTCCACGTATTACCACTATGCACTTGGGTAATTGATACCACTGCATTTTCATTAGATGCCACATTACGACTCATTATTGATTGCACCGCATTAATAAGCTGAGCCAAAATAATGATCGGATCATTACCATCGTGCGGACGTGCAGCATGAGCCCCCTTAGCATTGATTTTAATTTCAAAACGATCTACGCCTGCCGTCAGAGCATTTGGCTTCGTCCCTAAGACCCCCACGGGCAAAGTAGGATCATTGTGAATACCAAAAATCACATCGGCATCATTCAACACGCCTGTGTTAATCACATCCAATGCCCCCAACCCTGTTTCTTCAGCCGCTTGGAACAAAATCCGCACAGTGCCTTTAAGGTCTTCTTGACGTTGCTTTAATAAAATCGCCGCCCCTAACGCTGCGGTCTGGTGAAAATCGTGACCACAAGCGTGCATTACACCCTCCTTTTGGGAGGCATAATCCACGCCACTTTCTTCTAAAATGGGTAACGCATCAATATCCGAGCGTAGTACCACGATTTTCCCTGTAGGTTCACCTTGAATTTCAGCGACCAATCCTGTTTTAAGCGGTAAATCCAAAATCGTAATTTGATATTTTTCTAATTCCGCCCGCAAGGCTTTGGTGGTTTCAAATTCTTGGTTAGAGAGTTCTGGATTCTGATGACGTTCTCGGCGAAAACGGATGAGTTGTTCTGCCAAATCAGAATATTGTGCCGTCAGGCTTTCAAAAGTTTTCATCATATTTCCCTGTATTTTTCAATAAAATCTTGCATAGATTGCCCTCGTGCGAGAGCCTGAATATTGCGATAAAGATCATCGCTAATCTGTTGATTTCCTAAGGCATATTCTAGTTTCTTTAACAATTCAGAACTGGCGTAAGGATTTTGCGGACTCCCTTTGGGATGTACAATACGTTGTGATAAAAACTCACCTTTTTTTAACCGCAATTTCACTTCGCCAAAGCGAGTATTCGTTGCATTAGTTTGGTAACGGCGGTGCATTTTTGCCATCATTTTTTGCACATTTTCGCCCACAGGGATAGAAACAAAGGCAGACTGTTCGATCTCTTCACCCAACAAAATTTTTGCCACAATGTATTCTGCACAAAATCGCCCTTGTGCTAGTTCCTGAATTTGCTGATAAATCAACGCCGCATCGCCTTTAGGGTTAAAAATCAGTTCAATTTCTTCAATATTTTCTAAGCAAAATTGCGGTGTTTTTTTTAACAGTTTTGCTGCATCTGCTACAGTCGCAGCGGCAGAACAAAAGGCATAGGTTTTAAACCATAACCCAGGGGTTTTAATTCGCCAAGAAATTCCCCAATCAGAGAAGTCAAGTTCACCCCTTGAGCCAGCATAAACGCGGATAAAGCCTTGTTCTTTATCTAAAAAATCCGTGGGAGCAGCCAAACCGGCTTGCAATAATTCTACCGTTTGAATTGCTGTTTGAGCAGCAAGACCAGCATGTAGTGGCTTAACCGATGAACCAAACATTAGACGTAAGCCCGCCGCTTGTGTTGCGGCTAAACTCAACGCCTGATCTAAAAAATCTAGCTGGTGCAAATATGTAACAGCCGCAACAGCAGCAATTCCCCCGAGAGTCCCTGTGGCATGCCAACCTTGATTATAATGTTGTGGATTCATCACTTCACCTAATCTTGCCATAACTTCCACGCCAATGATATAAGCCGTTAAAAAACGTTGGCTATTAAGGGGTGGTGTGGTCGGCTTGATACTCGCCAAAAGTGCAGATAAAATCACCGCACTAGGATGCCCCCTAACCTGTTCGTGTACGTCATCATAATCTAAATAATGTGCCTGAAAACCATTTAATAATGCTGCTTGACGAGCGGTGCCGCTTTGCGAATGTCCAATAAACCAACTTGTCGGATTCCCTCCTTCTTGTAATAACATCTGTTTAAGCTGAACAACATCCTTTTCCTGACGAGCCGATAATAGACTTGCAAAATAATCAGTTATACCTTGTAACGCCACATTTATCACGGTTTGATCGGTAATGATTGGCGTTGCCAAGATTTTTTCCGCCCATTGTTTTCCTTGCATTAAATATAAAACTCTACTGGATCCGCAAATTGACGGACAAATCGTTTCGTTAATTCATGCTGTGGCTTGCCGATCACCTGTTTTGCTGGTCCTTGTTCTACAATCCCACCATTTGCCATAAACACCACACGATCGGCGACGTTCTTCGCAAATTCCATTTCGTGTGTCACAATGACCATTGTAATTTTTTGTTTAGCCAATTGTTGGATTACCTGCAATACTTCATTAACTCGCTCTGGATCCAATGCCGATGTCGGTTCATCAAATAACAAAACCTTAGGTTTAACCGCTAAAGCTCGGGCTATCGCCACCCGTTGTTGTTGACCACCTGATAACGTGGAGGGATATTGATTTGCCTGTTGTTCTAAGCCGACTTGTTTCAATAAATTCAGCCCGAGTTGTTTCGCCTCTTCAGGATTCATTCTCTGTGCGACAATCGGTGATAAGATAATATTTTCCAACGCCGTTTTGTTTTTAAAGAGATTATAGCTTTGAAACACCATCGCGGATTGATGACGTAATTGGGTTTCTTCTTTATGGGAATATTTCTCCGCATTCAAAGAAACATCCGCAATGCTAATTTGCCCTGAATTAGGTTTTTCTAGCAAGTTTAAGCAACGTAACAAGGTGGACTTACCCGACCCAGAGGGTCCAATAATAGCGACTACTTCGCCCTCTTGAATATACAAATCAATATTTTTTAACACATGATTTGACCCAAAGGATTTAGAAAGTTTTTCAATTTTAATCATATTTACATCCCTCATGTTTAACGTTTATAAGGTGCAGATAACTTGGTTTCTAGGCTTTTTTGCAACCATGAATAAAGAATCACGACTAACCAATATACAATCCCCACGGCTAAATAAGTTTCAAAAAATTTATAAGATTCTACGGTCATTAATTTTGCAGCAGATAACAACTCAGGCACCCCCACAAAAAACGCCACCGATGAATCTTTTAATAAGGAAATAAACATATTCCCCGTGCTCGGCAACGCATTATTAAAGGCTTGAGGTAAAACAACGTGACGATAAATTTGTAACTGACTTAACCCCACTGCACTTCCTGCCTCACGCTGTCCATTATCTACAGATTCCAAACCCGCACGGAAAATTTCGGCTAAATAAGCAGAATATTTCAACGTAAAACAAATAATCGCTGCCATTAATGCTGGCATACTCACCATTGCAGGCACGATTTGTGGTGAACCGTAATAAACGAGAAAGAGCAACACCACTGATGGCATACTACGAAATAGCGAAATATATAAGGCGAATAATTGATCCACCACGAAGAAACGCTGTACCCGCACTAAAGCAATCCCTAAGCCAAAAACAGTGGCAAATAGGATAGAAACAATTGAAATCAGCAAGGTCGTAGGCAAATAGGCAATAATTTCAGGAAAAACACTGAAAAAATAACTGAGGTCAAAATTCATAAACGATCCCATCTATTACGATAACCAAAATGGACACATTGAATACTCCCATTAGCCTAGATTACTGTTCAGGTGTGGTAATATCCGCACCATAATATTTTTCAGACAACGCTTTGATCGTCCCGTTAGCTTTTAATTTTGTGATAGCTTGATCAAATTCAGCACGCAATTTTTCACCTTTTTCCGTACGATTAAAACCATACCCCACTTGTTCAATGACTAATGGTTTATCCACTAATTTAAACGGCAGGTTGCTACGCTTAATTTCCGCCAATAAAATAGGTTTAGAATTGATGTAGCCGTCCACCCGTTTAAATTCTAAGTCTTTCATTGCGCCATCACGGGTTTCGTAGGTTTTTACTGTCACTTCGTGATTTGGAAATTGTTTTTCTAAATTCTTAATATGATTTGAACCCAGTACCCCCGAAATAGTTTTACCTTTTAAATCCGCAAAGGTATTGATGTCAGTATTATCTTTATGGGTGACGATTTGACTACCATAATAGCTATAAGGCTGGGTAAAATCATATTTTGCTTTACGAGCTTCGGTAATTGCCACCGCATTTGCTACGGTATCTAGTCGACCTGCATCTAATTGCCCCATTAAGCCAGCAAATTCAGCATTCGTCCACTCAACGGTGTAGCCTAATTCTTTGGCAATCGCTTCCGTGGTTTCAACATCGAATCCCACTAATTTACCGTCTTGTTTGAAACCATTCGGATAACTCTGCCCTGTGCTACCGATATGCAATACTTTGCTTTCTGTCGCTGGAGTAGATACTGTTTTTTCCGCTGGCTTGTCACCACAAGCAGATAACATAATTGAGCTTAAAAGTGCGGTCGTAAACGCCATTTTTTTCATAAACATAGTTTGGATTCCTTATAGTGAAGAATTAAATTTAATACGATTTGGATGATGTGTTGACCATAATTCAAATAGCATAGGATTAAGAATTTTCCGATAATAAATCGTTGTATGATCAGGTGTTAAATCCGCTCGTCCCACTACTTCAAACCCCTGATGAAAATAAAAATTTGCTAACCAAGGATGATTCTCTGCCGTGCCTAAGGTCACAAAAGGAACTTTCAACGCTGCCAAGACTTCTTGTTCAACCCACTTGAGCAATTGGGCAGCCAAACCTTGCTTTTTAAAATCAGGATGTGTTGCCACCCAACCTATATGCGGTACGCCATAAGGTCCAGGATTATTGCCCCAAGGCAAACGTAAACTGAGAGTGCAAGCCAGCTGATTGTCAATAAATAAACCATACACCAAATTGCTGTTGATATGATTTTGCACGGTGTTTAAATCCGCTGATGCGGCGGCGAAATGAATACCTAATTCAGTAACGGCTTGATAGGCTTGATGCACCACTTTTTGGTATTCCAATGCGTCAACTGCGGTGATTTTCCGAATGGTTTTTGTCATACCAACAATCCCGATTTTTCCGCAAAATCAATCACTACATCCACTTTTTGCGGGGCTGCACCAAGATAATTTTCTGCTTTTAACCAGCTAGCAAGCTCAGCTTTATCCAAATGTTTCACCAATTCGGTGTTTTCGCTTAACACATCTAAAAACGGACGTTGTTGCTCAAAGGCTTGCATGGAACATTCATAAACTAAGTGGTGAGCAGTTTGTTTGCCCAAGCGGTTGCCTAACTCAAACATCACTTTTTCAGATAACAACAAGCCACCTTGCAATTCAAGATTTTTCAACATTTGCTGTTGATTGACTTTCATACCACGCAACACATTTAAAGCAATACTTAATTGAGCCGCAATATACAAATTGATTTCAGGCAGGGCGATCCATTCCGCACGCCAACTCATAGCATCTCGTTCATGTTCCACCCGCATGGACTCATGAATCAATGCCACACTTTTAAATAGCGGTGAAGTCAGACTGGCTAAGCCCTCTAACATGGCGGGATTGCGTTTATGTGGCATAGTAGTTGAACCGATTTTACCTGCACTGAACGGTTCTTCCACTTCGTTAATTTCGGTTCGCATTAGGTTATACAGTTCATTGCCAATTTTGCCCAATGTACCGCTGATTAAGGCAATCACAGAGGCATATTCAGAAAAACGATCACGCGCCGATTGCCAGCCGATATTCGGCGTATTCAAGCCTAATAAATCCAACGTACGTTGTTCCACTTCTGGGCCTTTTTCGCCAAACGAAGCGTAAGTACAGATCGCACCGCTGATATTGCCAACTAACACTCGCTGCTTGATTTCTTGTAAGCGAGTTAAATGTCGAATAAATTCATCGAGCCAGACGGCAAGTTTAAAACCAAAAGTGGTTGGCAAAGCTTGCATCCCATGAGTTCGACCCACCATCGCAGCATATTGATATTTTTTGGCTTGAATTTTGAGTTCCTGTGCCACCAATTTAGCATCACGCTCCACAATGGCAAAGGCTTCTTTGAGCTGCAATACCGTCCCTGTATCCACAATATCTTGCGTAGTCGGGCCATAATGTACAAATTCTCCAGCTTCCCCGCATTGATTTTGCAGGGTATTAATGGTCGCCATAAAAGAATGTTTCAAACGAGCAATACCCTCTGCAATGGTATCTAAATCAAACTGGCTAGGATCGGCTTTGGTGGCAATTTTCGCCGCTGCCTCGGCTGGAATCACACCAAGTTCTCCTTCCGCTTTCGCTAGCGCTACTTCAATTTCAACATGCTTACGTAGTCGATTGGTTTCTGACCACACTTCCCGCATTTCAGGGGTACTAAAATTATTACCAAGGGTTAAAAAATCAATAATATGTGACGCCATTACGATAATTCTCTAATTCATATTGATGGCAAAATTTTATATAAGCGAATTTATCTCAGCCAATAATCTTTTTTTCTATGTTATAGCATTTCGTTATATTTGAATAAAAAAATGGCTCAGTTTTCACCGAGCCATTCATTTATTTCGTTATCATTACAAATTATTTAACAACACTTTCACTTCTTGCTGTTCCAATGCCGAACCGTTTTTCAATACGCTCTCAAGGGTTTGTTTAGCTGTGGCCTTATCGCCTTTGGCTAATTGAACCTTTGCTGTGAGGACATTTTTCCGACTTTCCCATGTTGCGTCTTTGACTAAATTTAAGGTGCTTAATACCTCATCAAATTTGTCTTGTTGTAACTGAATTTCAGCTAAACGAATACCCGCAATTGAGGACAAAATTTCATCTGGTGCTTGTGCCATGGAGTCTTTTAATGCCACTTCTGCTTGAGAAAAATCTTGATTTTGCACCGCACTTTTGGCTTTTTCCAATAAGGCTAAAGTCGCATAACCTGTTTTACTATGTTCTTTCACAAACGCATCAATTTGCGTATTTTTTGTCGTAGCATCCACATTGCTATACACCGCTTGCTCATATTGTGCTGACATTTGTTGCGCTTTGCTCATTTGGTAATCTTGCCAAAAACGCCAACCAAAGACCCCTCCAGCGCCAATAATCACGGCAGCAATCAGGCTTTTATAATTTTCTTTCCACCAAGATTTAATTTCATTCAGTTCTTGTTCTTCTAAACTACTATAAGCCATAATTTATTCCTTAAATGCTTGAGTTAAATAAGCTACTAATTCATCCACGGCAACGGTTTGTTGGTCTGCATTGCCTAATAAATCTTTTACCACCACTTGGTTAGATTGTACTTCAGTTTCACCAATCACAATAGCAAATTTTGCCCCGACTTTGTCGGCACGTTTAAATTGTTTTTGGAATTTGCCACCGCTACAATGGGTCATAATACGTAAGTGCGGTAATTCTGAGCGGAGTTTTTCAGCAATTTTAAACGCTGCCAACGTGGTTCCTTCACCTGCAAAAACAAGGTAAATATCCACCGCACTTTGTACTGGAATAGCTTGGTTCACTTCTTGCACTAGCAACACTAAACGTTCTAAACCCATGGCGAAACCCACACTCGGAGTTGCATGTCCGCCTAGTTGTTCCACTAAGCCGTCATAACGACCACCACCGCAAACCGTGCCTTGCGCACCTAATGCAGTAGTCACCCATTCAAACACGGTTTTATTGTAGTAATCTAAGCCACGTACCAGTTTCGGGTTGATTTCATACTGAATCCCCATATTATCAAGTAAAGCACAGAGTTGAGCAAAATGCTCACGGCTTTCCTCGTCTAGATAATCTAACAATTTCGGTGCATTGTTTAACACCTCTTGTAACGCCTGATTTTTGGTATCTAAAATACGTAATGGATTTTTAACTAAGCGTTCTTTTTCTTCCTCGTTCATTAAATCCAAATGATTTTGCAAGAAATCCACTAAGGCAGAGCGGTAATTTTGGCGAGCCTCTAATGAACCAATGGAATTTAATTGTAACGCTACATGCTGATCGATCCCTAATGCTTTCCATAAACGTGCAGTGAGTAAAATCAATTCCGCATCAATTTCGGGATTCGCAATACCAAAAATTTCCACGCCCGCTTGGTGGAATTGACGATAACGCCCTTTTTGTGGACGTTCATGGCGGAACATCGGACCAATATACCACAAACGTTGTTCATTATTATAAATCCAACCGTGTTCTACTGCCGCACGCACACAACCGGCGGTTCCCTCTGGGCGCAAGGTGAGCTGTTCATCATTGTCCCAAAAGGTATACATTTCTTTTGATACCACGTCGGTCACTTCGCCAATGGCACGTGCAAATAACGGCGTACTTTCCACAATCGGCATACGCACTTCAGCATAACCATAGCTCGCTAACACTTGGCGTACTTGACTTTCTACCCATTGCCATAATGGGCTTTCTGTTGGGGAACAGTCATTCATTCCCCGAATCGCTTGAATGGTTTTTGCCACAATATTTCCTTAAATAATTCTGTTTTTGGGATCTTGTTGAGACACTTTAGCTCGAATTTTGGCCTCAAGCTGATCGATCAATGCGTCATTATCAAAACGTTCTTTCTGGCGTTCACCATCTAAATAATAACCGCTTTTTTTGTTACCACCGGTCACGCCTAAATCCGATACCAAAGCCTCGCCCGGTCCATTTACCACACAACCGATAATCGACACATCCATTGGGGTGATAATATCTTCCAAACGTTGTTCTAAGGCATTCACCGTGCCAATTACATCAAATTCTTGGCGAGAACAGGTTGGGCAGGCAATAAAGTTAATGCCACGCGAACGAATACGTAAGGATTTTAAAATATCAAAACCGACTTTGATTTCTTCCACAGGATCCGCTGCTAATGATACTCGCAAGGTATCGCCGATACCCTCCGCTAAAAGCATGCCTAAACCCACCGCACTTTTGACCGCCCCCGCTCTGGCGCCACCTGCCTCGGTAATCCCAAGGTGTAACGGTTGTTTAATCGCTTTGGCTAACAAACGGTAACTTTCCACCGCTAAAAAAACATCAGAGGCTTTGACACTCACCTTAAATTGATCGAAGTTTAAACGGTCTAAAATTTCCACATGACGCAATGCACTTTCTAACAAAGCCTCAGGGGTCGGTTCGCCATATTTTTCTTGCAGATCTTTTTCCAATGAACCGGCATTCACACCAATACGAATCGGGATATTATTATCTCTGGCACAATCCACCACGGCACGAATACGATCTTCACGGCCGATATTACCGGGGTTAATCCGCAAGCAATCTACGCCGTATTCTGCTACTTTTAAAGCAATGCGATAATCAAAATGAATATCCGCCACTAACGGCACATTCACTTGTTGCTTGATTAACTTAAAGGCCTCAGCGGCGTCCATGGTTGGCACGGAAACACGTACAATATCTGCCCCGACTCGTTCAAGCGCTTTAATTTGTGCCACGGTGGCATCCACATCCGTGGTTCGGGTGTTGGTCATGGATTGCACCGCAATCGGTGCATCACCGCCCACTGGCACCTTGCCTACATAAATTTTTGTCGATTCACGACGTTTAATGGTTGGTTTAAAAGCTGACATAATTTCCGTGATTATTGTAATTTAATGCGAGCCACTCGCCCATCAATTTTCAATGGGTAATTTTCGCCTTTATAGGTAATTTTTACATTCGACGGCGCCCCAATGGTTAAGGCATAAGGGCCTTTTCCGTCCAACGTGATCACTTCACCTTGTTTATATTCTTTTTGTGTCACTAAATTATGACGTTTGCTATCACGCACCGCAATCCAACTGGTGGCGGCGGTTATTTCAATTTGTAAATCCCCTGTCAATGCGCTATCAGCGGTGCTTGACGTATTATTATCGCTCGCTGAATTCTCTGTCACAGCATTGTCTGCGGTGGTATTCTCAACGGTATTATCCGAGGTGCTATGCTGTAATAACATGGCTTGCGCCGTATTACTCGTAACAGTGCTATCCGTTTGCCCCGAAGTTGCGCTAAGATCGTTGCTCGTGGCCGTGTTGTTATTTTCTGTCCCCATTTCCACCGCACTTTCCGTCTGAGGTGGAGGGGCCAAGGTTGCCTGATTATCCACGGGTGCCATTGCATTGGTCGCTTGGCTTACGGTCGGAGTTGACTCTTGCGCAGGCACATAATTTTGCACTAAATTATCCCGTTCTGCATTGGTTTGTTGGTAATTTTCCCACCACCAAAGTGCGGTCATGCCAATAACAAATAACACCACCAAGGCTGTTAACCAGCCAATCCAACGACTATGCGAGGAATGCGGATTTACCACTTTTTTGACTTTAACATGCTTATTTAAATCATTTCTTGCGGTGCCACCAAAATCAATCTTGCCATCAGCCCATAATGTGGCGGGTAATTTCAAGAATTCAGCATAATTACGCACATAGCCTTTCATAAAGGTGGCTGGGATATTTTTCTGTACAAATTCATTGTTTTCAATATGTTCTATCACCGACGGGCGTAAATTCACTTGTTCAGCGGCTTGCTCAATCGTTAAATTTAATTGTTGACGCGCCTGACGAAAAACCTCACCGACGGTTGCGGTAGAATTTTCGATAACGTGCTTCTGCGTATCCATAAATAGCCTTTGCTTCCTAAAAATAAAAGATAAAATTAAGCTGTTAAGTTTAAAGTTGTCGCCTTGCTTTTGCAACTGTTATTTAGCGCTAGGCGTTTGTGATCCCAAAGGACAGCACTTGTTCAATGCGTTCTGCCCCCAATGCAATCATGATCAAACGATCCACGCCTAATGCCACCCCTGATGTATTCGGCATGCCAGCTTGTAGGGCGGCCAACAAACGTGTATCAATCGCTCGAGTCGGTAAGCCTAATTTTTGGCGCAATTGATTATCTTGCTCAAAACGATTAGCTTGCTCATGGGCATCAGTCAATTCATGGAAACCATTGGCTAACTCTAACCCTTTGTAATAAAACTCAAAACGTTCCGCTACTCGGTGATCTTCTGAGCTAATTTGAGCTAATGCGGCTTGACTGGCGGGAAAATGGTAAATCGCCACAGGACGATCTTGACCAATTTTGGGTTCCACTACTTCACTAAACAGAAATTGTAATAATGTATCTCGTTCTTCCGTTTCATCACAGATAAAATGATGTTGTTTCGCCTTATTAACCAATTCCGCTTTGGAGGCAGACAGCGGATCTAAACCCACATATTCTTGAAAAACAAATTGATAGCTTAAACTTTCAGCAGGTTCGCAATCTAAAATATTCTGTAATAAATCATCCACTTCATTAATTAAACGATACATATCGAAGAACGGACGATACCATTCTAACATGGTAAATTCTGGATTATGCCGTTGCCCCGCCTCTTCATTACGGAAAACATGGCAAAGCTGAAAAATGGCGCCTGAACCCGCCGCTAATAAGCGTTTCATATGATATTCTGGGCTAGTATTGAGCCAGAGGGTCTTAGATTGTGCATTAAAAGGCGCAGTAAATTCCGTGCTAAAGGTAGACAAATGCACATCCGTCACCCCAAATTCGCTTAAAATCGGGGTTTCTACTTCTAACACGCCACGTTCAGAAAAAAAGCGTCGGATCTCCGCCATGATTTTGGCACGGGCTAATAAGTTCTTAATTGGCGCAGTGGGCTGCCATTGAGTTTCTGTTGACATAAATAGATAATCAATAAATAAAAAGTGTCGCTATTTTAACGTGAATTACCTAAAATACCAAACCCAGAAATACAATAATCCTGCCATAAAAAGATCACTTCCGCCCAGTTAGCCATAAATAATCGACATAAAAGCCCTGAATCTAACCCTATAATAATTCTCATTTTTATTAAAGTGCGGTGTTTTTTATGAGAAATTTGAGCTAGATCACATTTCTAATCATTAGATGAAAAAAGAGATAGTAATTTATTAAAATTTAAGTAACATTATCCTTAATCATTTTATTCCAACTGTGGGGGAACATTATCGTGCAAATAGTCAATGTAGATATTGCGATAGTCGGTGCTGGTGGTGGTGGTTTGCGTTCTGCAATCGCTGCGGCAGAAGAAAATC
Organism: Lonepinella sp. BR2357; assembly: GCF_051851525.1. Taxonomy (NCBI): domain Bacteria; kingdom Pseudomonadati; phylum Pseudomonadota; class Gammaproteobacteria; order Pasteurellales; family Pasteurellaceae; genus Lonepinella; species Lonepinella sp. BR2357. The sequence continues at coordinate 34,326 of NZ_JBPDVG010000009.1, forward strand.
CGAATCTTAAAATCGCTTTAGTTTCAAAAGTTTATCCAATGCGTAGCCATACTGTGGCCGCCGAAGGTGGTGCAGCGGCGGTTATCAAAGAAGAAGATAGCTACGATAAACACTTTAACGATACCGTGTCGGGTGGTGACTGGTTATGTGAACAAGACGTGGTAGAATATTTTGTTCAACATTCACCCGTAGAAATGACACAACTTGAACGTTGGGGCTGTCCTTGGTCTCGTAAACAAGATGGTGATGTAAACGTACGTCGTTTCGGTGGGATGAAAATCGAACGGACGTGGTTTGCGGCCGACAAAACCGGTTTCCACTTGTTACACACACTTTTCCAAACCTCTATTCAATATCCTCAAATCCAACGCTTTGATGAACATTTCGTGTTAGATATTTTAACCGATAATGGTCATGCTTGTGGTTTAGTGGCAATGAACATGATGGAAGGGAAACTCATCCAAATTAACGCCAAAGCCGTAGTAATTGCCACTGGCGGTGGTTGCCGTGCATTCAAATTTAATACTAACGGCGGTATCGTGACCGGTGATGGCCTTTCTATGGCCTATCGTCATGGCGTGCCATTACGTGATATGGAATTTGTGCAATATCACCCAACTGGCTTACCGAATACCGGTATTTTGATGACCGAAGGTTGTCGTGGTGAGGGTGGTATTTTATTAAATAAAAATGGCTACCGTTATTTACAAGACTATGGTCTAGGCCCTGAAACGCCAGTGGGTAAACCTGAAAACAAATATATGGAATTAGGTCCTCGTGATAAAGTATCCCAAGCATTCTGGCAAGAATGGCGTAAAGGTAACACACTCAAAACCGCTAAAGGTGTGGATGTGGTGAGTTTGGACTTACGTCATTTAGGTGAAAAATATTTACACGAACGTTTACCGTTTATTTGTGAATTAGCTCAAGCCTATGAGGGTGTAAACCCTGTTGAACAGCCAATTCCAGTGCGTCCAGTGGTGCATTACACCATGGGGGGGATTGAAGTAGATTTCAACAGTGAAACTCGAATTCGTGGTTTATTCGCTGTCGGTGAATGTGCCTCTTCTGGTTTACATGGTGCCAACCGTTTAGGCTCTAACTCCTTAGCGGAATTAGTGGTATTAGGTCGTGTAGCCGGTGAATACGCCGCTGAACGTGCCACTGAAAATGTCCAAATCAATCAAGCCGCAGTGGATGCCCAAGCTCGTGATATTGTTAAACGCTTGGAAGATTTATACAACCAAGAAGGTAACGAAAGTTGGGCAGAAATTCGTGAAGAAATGGGCATGTCCATGGAAGAAGGTTGTGGTATTTATCGTGACCAACAAAGCATGCAAGCCACCGTGGATAAAATTGCCGAATTGAAAGAACGTTATAAACGTATTCGTATTCAAGACCGTTCAAGCGTGTTCAATACCAACGTGCTTTATACCGTTGAATTAGGTTATATCTTAGACGTAGCACAATCTATTGCCAACTCAGCGATTGAACGTAAAGAATCACGTGGTGCTCACCAACGTTTAGACTTTGTTGAACGTGATGATGTGAATTACTTGCAACATACGTTAGCCTATTACAATGGCGACAATGCACCTCGCATTGAATACAGCCCAGTGAAGATTACGAAATCACAACCGGCGAAACGTGTTTACGGTGCGGAAGCGGATGCCGCCGAAGCAGCCAAAGCTGCCGCTAACAAAGGGGAGAATGCAAATGGCTAATGAATCTATGATGACCGTAGAAGTGCTACGCTATAATCCTGAAGTGGATAAAGCACCGCACTTATGTACTTACCAAGTCCCTTACGATAACCAAACCTCTTTATTAGATGCGTTAGGTTATATTAAAGATAAACTTGAACCTGAGCTTTCTTACCGTTGGTCTTGCCGTATGGCGATTTGTGGTTCTTGCGGTATGATGGTGAATAATAAACCTAAACTCGCTTGTAAAACGTTCTTACGTGATTACAGTGGTCACATGCGAATTGAACCATTAGCGAACTTCCCGATTGAGCGTGATTTAGTGGTAGATTTAAGCCACTTTATTGAAAGCCTAGAAGCCATCAAACCTTATATTATTGGCAACAAAATGCCAGAGTTAGATGGTCAACCACATCCGTCAGTGGAATTAGCGAAAAGTCGTACCAAACAAACACCAAAACAGTTGGAAAAATACCGTCAATTCTCCATGTGTATCAACTGCGGTCTTTGCTATGCAGCTTGCCCACAATTTGGTTTAAACCCTGAGTTTGTCGGTCCAGCAGCGTTAACCTTGGCTCACCGTTATAATTTAGATAACCGTGATCATGCTAAAGCACAACGTATGCCAATTATCAACGGTGACAACGGTGTTTGGTCTTGTACGTTCGTAGGGGCATGTTCTGAAGTGTGTCCGAAACACGTCAACCCAGCCGCCGCCATTAACCAAAGCAAATTAGAAAGTGCCAAAGACTATCTAATTTCCATGCTTAAACCAAAAGCGTAGGGGGAATTATGACTGAATTAGTAAGTAAACGTAATAAATACCGCCGTGAAATGACCGCAACTTGGTGGAAAAAATGGGATTTTTACAAATTCTATATGTTGCGTGAAGCGACGGCTTTCGCTGCCGTATGGTTCTGCTTAGTATTGCTTTACGGTATCATCACCTTAGGCAGTGAAAATGGATTTACCACAAACTTTGTGCCATTTTTACAAAACCCTATCGTGGTTATTTTAAATCTCGTGTCAATCGCTGCCTCCATTCTACACTCGGTGACATTTTTCCATATGTCGGGTGAAGTGATGTCTGGAACCTTAGGCGTGAAATCAGAATTAATCCGCAAAGGATTCTATGTGGTTTTCGCTGTGGTCAGTGTTGTGCTGTTGATTTTAGCGTTCATGTAAGGAGAAATAACGATGGTAGATCAAAATCCAAAACGTTCGCAAGAGCCACCTGTCTGGTTATTGTTTAGTGCAGGCAGTGCCATTAGTGCATTAGCTTTCCCAGCATTAATCCTGATTTTAGGTATTTTATTGCCTTTTGATATCATTTCAGCGAATGGCATTATTGCCTTTAGCCATCACTGGTTAGGAAAATTAATCATCTTAGCGTTAGCTGTTTTCCCAATGTGGATGGGCTTACACCGTGTACATCATGGTATGCACGACGTGAAATTACACGTACCAAACGGTGGATTAATTTTCTATGGTTTAGCTGCAATTTATTCTATTGCTGTGATTGCTTCAGTGATTGCTATCTAACGCTAAACTCTCTCAAATACATAATAGGTATCCTTGTGATACCTATTTTTTTGTTTATTTTTACCGCACTTTGTTTAAAAAAACTGATCTTGATCACATATTAATGAAAATATGGTGCTGAAACGTGCAAAGCAACTCAATTCATATTAGAATAGCTCACCTTAATTTCAGACCAAAGGAGTCAACCATGACTATTGCAATTATTATTGCAACCCACGGTGTGGCAGCAAACCAGTTGCTAAAAACCACCGAAATGCTGATTGGTGAGCAAGAAAACGTGGCCACAATTGATTTTGTGCCAGGTGAAAATGCAGAAACCATTATGGGCAAATACCAAGAAAAACTGGCCAATGAGCTTGCTCATTGTGATCAAGTGTTATTCTTGGTAGATACTTGGGGCGGGAGTCCGTTTAATGCGGCCAACCGTGTAGCCAATGATCAAGACAATATGAACGTTGTCACTGGCGTGAACGTGCCAATGTTAGTGGAAACCTTTATGGCTCGTGATGATAATCCAAGCCTTGAAGAACTCACTGCCATTGCCCTTGAAACAGGTCGTACTGGCGTGCGTGCATTGCGTTTTGATGAACCAGAAGAAAAACCGGTTCAAGTAGCCGCTCCTGTTGCACCAGCAAAACCAGCTGAACCGGCAGTAGTGACTCCGAATGCGGAAGGACATTTAGTTATCGGTTTAGCTCGTATTGATGACCGTTTAATTCACGGTCAAGTAGCCACTCGTTGGACCAAAGAAAGCAAAGTCACTCGCATTGTGGTGGTGAATGATGATGTTGCCAAAGACAGCGTGCGTTCCACCATGTTAAAAAGCGTTGCCCCTCCGGGTGTCACTGCTCACGTGGTGCCGGTGGACAAAATGATCCGTGTCTATAACAACCCTGAATATGCCGGTGAGCGTATGATGTTGTTATTCACTAACCCAACGGATGTACAACGTTTATCTGACGCTGGCGTAGAATTTAAGTCTATCAATATCGGCGGTATTTCTTACAAAGAAGGTAAGAAAATGGTGACCAGTGCGGTAGCCGTGAACGACGAAGATATTGCGGCATTCAAAGCCCTTGATGCCAAAGGCATTGAGTTGGATGTACGTAAAGTGTCTAACGATAGCCGTCAATATATGATGGATCTTTTAAAGAAAAATAACTTAATCTAAGGAAATTATTATGGAAATTACAACGTTACAAATCGTACTTGTATTTTTAGTCTCCTGTATCTCTGGTATGGGATCGATTTTGGATGAATTCCAAACTCACCGTCCGTTAATTGCCTGTACACTTATTGGTTTAGTGCTAGGTGATATGAAAACTGGGATCATCATTGGTGGTTCATTAGAATTATTAGCCTTAGGCTGGATGAACATTGGTGCCGCTCTTGCACCAGATGCCGCTCTTGCCTCTGTGGTGTCAACCATTTTGGTTATCGTAGGTGGACAAGAAATCCCAACCGCTATCGCTTTAGCTATTCCATTAGCGGCAGCCGGTCAAGTATTAACCTATGTGGTACGTGCCATTACCGTGGCATTCCAACATGCGGCAGATAAATCCATTGAAGACGGTAATCTTAACCGTTTAGACTGGATCCACTGCTCTGCCTTGTTATTACAAGCCATGCGTATTGCCATCCCAGCCTTAATCGTTGCTTTAACCGCAGGAACAGATACCGTTCAAGCCATGTTAGGAGCGATTCCTGAAGTGGTCACCATGGGCTTAAAAATTGCCGGTGGTATCATTGCCGTGGTCGGTTATGCGATGGTGATTAATATGATGCGTGCAGGTCACTTAATGCCATTCTTCTACGCAGGTTTCGTGGTTGCCGCCTTTACTGACTTCAACCTTGTTGCCTTAGGTATTCTTGGTGCCATTATGGCCGCACTTTACATTCAACTTCACCCGAAATACAACAAATCGCAACAAGTGGTGCAAGTGGTCGCAAACAACAACGATCTGGACAACAGATTAGATTAATGGGGTAATAAAAATGACAACTGAAATCAAAAAAGTCACCCAAAGTGATTTAAATTCCGTGGTATTACGTTCAAACCTATTCCAAGGTTCTTGGAACTTTGAGCGTATGCAAGCCTTAGGTTTCGCCTATTCAATGGTGCCTGTAATCAAACGTTTATACCCCGATCCGAACTCACAAGAACGTAAAGATGCCATTAAACGTCACCTTGAATTCTTTAATACCCAACCATTCGTGGCAGCCCCTGTTTTAGGTGTAACCATTGCGATGGAAGAACAACGTGCGAACGGTAAAGAAATTGATGATGCTGCCATCAACGGTATCAAAGTGGGTCTGATGGGACCATTAGCCGGTGTGGGCGACCCAATTTATTGGGGGACAGCTCGTCCAGTATTCGCTGCATTAGGTGCAGGTGTGGCCTTAACGGGCAGTATCTTAGGGCCTTTATTATTCTTTATTCTGTTCAATCTTGTACGTTTAGGTACACGTTATTATGGCGTGACTTACGGCTACAAAAAAGGTTTGGACGTGGTACAAGATATGAGTGGTGGCTTATTGCAAAAACTCACGGAGGGAGCTTCTATTCTCGGCTTGTTTATTATGGGGGCATTAGTCCAAAAATGGACCAGCATTAACGTCCCATTAGTGGTTTCTACTATCCAAAAACAAGACGGCACCACTGAAATCACTACCGTACAAAGCATTTTAGACAGCTTAATGCCGGGGTTATTGCCATTGCTATTTACCTTTGCTTGTATGTGGTTACTACGTAACCGTGTGAATGCCCTTTGGATTATTATCGGTATTTTTGTTATCGGTATCCTTGGTGCGGCAACAGGGATTTTAGCTTAATTCCCCACAATCCTCACCCCATAAAATCCCCTCTCCCTCTGGGAGAGGGCTAGGGTGAGGGTGAGGGTCATTAACCCCTCACCTCCCGAAAATCCTGACGGATTTTCTCCGTCCTCTCCCAAAGGGAGAGGCTGTTATCGTTCCAATCTAATTTATCATTCACCGCTATGACCAACACCATTCTCATTCTCTACATTCTGGCCTTTTTTGCCTACGCATTCTACGAACAATTTGGATTAGACAAAAGAAAAGGCAAAACCCAACTCAAAGTGCGGTTAAAAAAACGCACGAAATTAGACAGCCTCATTTTTGTTGCTCTAATCGGCATTATTATTTGGCAAACCGAGGGAAATATTGCCCCTGATACCTTGTATTTACTGGCTTTTTTAATTTTACTCAGCCTGTATATGGCATTTTTCCGCTCCCCCATGTTGATCTTAAAAAAAGACGGCTTTTTCTTTGAGAACTTTTTTATTGAATTTGCTAAAATAAGCCAAATTAATTTAGCCGATGAGTTCAAACTGGTGTTTGATCTCACCAACGGAAAACGCCTTGTGGCACAACTCACCGAACAAACTGACGTCGATCAAGTGGTACAATTTTTCGGTGGCTACAAACAGCAAAAATCACAACGCCCAAAACAAGAAAAACAGGAACAAAAATGACCGCACTTTACAAACTCACTGGCACCGCCCAACAATACGCATGGGGTGGCGAAAACTATATTCCCCATTTAATCGGCTTTACCGCTCAAAAAAATCAACCTTATGCCGAATGGTGGCTTGGTGCACATACTTCTTCGCCATCTATGCTTGAAGTAGCGAGTCAAAAAATACCTTTAGATCAATTTATCCGTGAAAATCCAGCGGTTCTTGGTAAACAAAGTCGTACTATTTTCGGTGATGAACTGCCCTATTTACTCAAAATTTTGGATGTGAAACAACCGCTTTCTATTCAACTACACCCAACCAAACAGCAAGCTGAAATTGGCTTTGCGACAGAAAATGAACGTGGTATTGATTTAAAAGATCCGAAACGCACTTACAAAGACAATAACCATAAACCCGAAATGATGATTGCCTTATCCGATTTCTGGTTATTGCACGGTTTCAAACCGAAAACAGAAATTCTAAAAACATTGCGTGAACGTACGTCATTGAAAGCCTTAGCAGATCACTTAGAAACTCAGGATTTACACCGTTTCTATTCAGAGATTATGCAAGCAAACCAAACGCAATTAGCAAATTGGCTATTGCCTATCTTTGAAGATAATCGGCTTGAAGATTTACGTCCAGAAAATCCTGATTATTGGGTCTTATATAGCCAAAAAGAAATGAACATTTCATTAGAAAAATTAGATGCGGGCTTAATGTGTTTCTATTTATTTAATATCGTTGAAGTCAAACAAGGCAAAGGGATTTTCCAAGATGCTGGTATTCCGCACGCTTATTTACGTGGGCAAAATATTGAATTAATGGCGTGTTCCGATAACGTGATCCGTGGTGGTTTAACGCCTAAACATGTGGATATTGATGAATTACTCAAAGTGATTGATTGCCGTGAAGTGATCCCTGAATTAATTCCAACTGCCCCACAACATCATGGATCATTTACCTATACCACACCTGCTAAAGACTTTGCCTTGGCAAATGTACGTTATGATAATGCAGTCCAAATCAATGAGAAGGCAGAAAGTGCGACCATTTTATTGGTCATGCAAGGCAGTCTAAAAATCAGTGATAAAAATACCGCACTTGAACTCAAACAAGGAGAATCTGCCTTTATTTGTGCCGATACGGAATACCAAATTGTTGGACTAGAAATAGGATATTGTGTATTGGCAAAATTACCGTAACCACTTTTATGACATGTATGGAATGAAATCACCGCACTTTCTACCTAATTAGCTTGAAAGTGCGGTGCATTTTTTAAGTGTTTTTGGTACTTAATCTTAACAACGCATAACCTAAAATAGCCGATAAGCAAGATCCTAATAACACGCCCAATCGAGATAGGGTGTTAATTGCATTATCCACTTCCCCCTCAAAGGCCAGACTGGCTAAGAACATTGACATCGTAAACCCGATACCACATAACACCGCAATGGCAAAAATATGTTTGAGTTGAACACCCTCTGGCAATTTGGCGACGCCTAATTTAATGGAGAAATAGCTAAATCCAAACACCCCGAGTGGTTTGCCTATTAACAACCCTAAGGTAATGCCGAGCGGTAAAGCGGAAAGCAGCATGTCACGACTAATGCCACCTAAAAATACGCCCGCATTGGCAAAAGCAAACAATGGCAACACAAAGAAAGAACACCAAGGCGCTAAAATATGCTCCAATGTATGCAACGGACTGTGGCCGTTTTTATCTTTTAAAGGAATACAAAAACCAATAATCACCCCTGCCAATGTCGCATGAACACCCGACTTTAACACGGCTGCCCACAAGACTAAACCCACCATAATATAGGCACAGAGATGACCGACTTTAAGGCGATTTAACACCACCAACGCCAGAATTGCCACGGCCGAAATCGTTAAGGCAAGGACGCTTAAATCAGAGGAAAAGAACAGCGCAATCACCACAATAGCGCCCAGATCGTCAATAATCGCCAGAGCCAATAAAAATACTTTTAACGGCAACGGCACACGCTTACCCAATAACGCCACAATCCCCAAGGCAAAGGCAATATCCGTCGCCATCGGAATCGCCCAACCATTACCCAATTCTGGTTGGTGTTGAGTGAGTAACCAATAAATCACAGCGGGAATCACCATTCCCCCAATTGCCGCAAAAGCAGGGAAAATCGCTTGCTGATAACTGGATAAGGATCCCTCTAAGATCTCACGTTTGACTTCCAGCCCAACAAGTACAAAAAATACCGCCATAAAGCCATCATTAATCCAATGGATAAAGGTTTTATTAATGGCAAAAGAACCAAATTGTACGCTAACGGGAATATCTAAAAAATCAAAGTAATCCGCTTGCCAAGAGCTATTGGCCAATACCATGGCAAGCACGGCAAACACTAATAGCAATATGCCACTGGCGGATTCCATTTTGAAAAAACGTTGTAATAGATTTAACATAAAATAAGTTTCCAAAAAAGTATAAAGGGAAAATACTAACATAATTATTCGGGCTATGTCAGCCCAAACTTAGGGAAAATTCCTCTCGCCTAGCAAATTCCGTCAAAATTAGCCAAAAAAACACCGCACTTTTTATGATGAAGTGCGGTGCCTGTCTTTTGTGAGAAATTAACGTTCGTAAATAATTTCGACGCCCTCATCATCTTCTTCTGACCAATCGTCCCAGAAGTCATCATCACTCTCTTCTGCAGTCTCTAAGGCTTGTTGATGATAATCATCCCATTTGAATTTCACTTCCTCAGCTTGTGGATTTTCATCTTCAACTTCTCTTGGGTTCGCCTCAATAAAATCCATGATTTCACGGGTGAGATCGGACACATTTTTACCGGTTGCAGCAGAAATCAAGAAATATTCTTCCTCATACCCGAGACGTTCGACAATATCCTTGGCTAATTGTTGAGCGTCCTCTGCCGACATGGTATCAATTTTATTAAACACTAACCAACGAGGTTTTTCGGCTAATTTTTCGCTGTATTGAAATAATTCATTTTCAATAATCGCAATATTATCTGCGGGATCCGATTCATCAATCGGGGCAATATCCACTAAATGCACCAACACTCGGCAACGTTCTAAATGCTTTAAGAAACGAATACCTAAACCCGCCCCCTCTGAGGCATTTTCAATTAAACCCGGAATATCCGCCACCACAAAGCTACGATCAGAACCGATACGAGCCACCCCTAGACTGGGCACTAACGTTGTAAAAGGATAGTCGGCCACTTTCGGTTTTGCTGCCGAAATCGCACGGATAAAGGTAGATTTTCCCGCATTGGGTAAACCGAGCATACCCACATCCGCCAATAACATTAATTCCAGTTGCAAATCCCTTTTTTCCCCTGGTGTACCTAAGGTTTTTTGGCGAGGCGCACGGTTGACCGAGGATTTAAAACGGGTATTGCCCAAACCATGATAACCGCCTTTTGCCACCAGCATTTTAGCGCCATTTTGGGTCAAGTCACCCAAGACTTCTTTCGTATCATTATCAATGGCTCGAGTGCCGACTGGCACACGCAAGGTAATGTCTTTGCCCCGTTTTCCCGTACAATCTGAACTACGTCCATTTTCGCCCCGTTCAGCGGCGAAACGTTTTTCAAAGCGGTAATCAATCAAGGTGTTGAGGTTTTCGTCGGCAATTAAATACACATCCCCACCGTCACCACCGTCACCACCGTCAGGACCACCTTTCGGAATAAATTTCTCACGACGGAAACTGACACAACCACTCCCGCCATCACCGGCTTCCACTCTGATTAAGGCTTCATCTATAAATTTCATATTCTTATTCTCCAAATAATGCCCTAATACTATAACAAAAATATCCATACCCCTAACAGAATTTTTTATTTCAAATAAAAAAATAGCCCTAAATAAGGGCTATTTATTTACAACCTAAATATTGCGGTATCTGCCTAAATGCTTTTCCACTGAATTGAACGAAAACTGCACAATGGAGCAAATAATAATATACACCAAAAACACATCAAAATAGGCTTCTACATAGTTATAACCATAAGAGGCTTCTATTCTGCCGATTGCTGTAATGTCTTTTACGGTCATCAAAAATGCCAAACTTGTACCTTTAATCAAATTTAAGGTTAAATTCGCCAAGGCGGGCATGGCGATCACCAAGGCTTGCGGAATAATCACTCGAGTATAGGTTTGAAAACGGGATAATCCGACAGCAATGCCTGCTTCCAGTTGATCTTTAGAAATAGCGAAAAAGGCGGCTCTAAAAATTTCTGATAATAACGCCGTGGTATTCAGCGAGAAAACCACAACGGCGTACCAGAATGGATCAATGGCATCAAAAATATTAAAATTACTGCCCATTTGTTTCAACCACGCATTTAAAAAGCTGGGCAGTAGGCTGTAAATTAATAAAATTTGCAGAATAATCGGCGTGCCACGGATAAAAGAAACATAAACCGACACGAGTTTTGCCCCGATTTTTCCGCCCCCAAGTCTGACCACCGCCATATAAAGTGCAGGCACAAAAGCGATCAAAAGCGATAAAACCGTCAGCGATAAAGTGACACCTGCACCTTGCCAAATGGTAAAAAAGGTGCGATACAGAAATTCATAATCCACTTCCATTTATGCCTCCCTTTTACGAATCCAAAAGCGGGTGAGCCAAGGGGATTTTTGCGAATTTGGCGTTTCAGCTAAGGATCTGTCTTTATTGAGTTTATTTTCAACATACATAAATAAACGCTCCAATAAAAACACAATCACCCAATAAATCAAAATACAAGCGGTGTAAATTTCCACCCCATATGCCCCGTAATTTTGAGCAATAATCAAATTGCCCGCCCCAATTAAGTCAATTAAACCAATGGTATAGGCTAAGGCACTGTCTTTTAACAAATTAGTGGTGGAATTAGCAAAATTCGGCAGTGCAATGACTACGGCTTGTGGCAACATAATTAATAACACTGCTTTAAATGGCGATAATCCTACGGTAATTGCCGCTTCATATTGTCCATGAGAAACCGCACTATAGGCTGCTCGAAACACTTCTGCCATGTACGCACCAAATAACAACACAAAGGTAATAATGGCGAAAATAGCACGATGAAAACCGTTTATATCGTAATGAAATAATACGGAAATCAGCTGCGGCAAGCCATAAAATACCAAAAATAACAACACAATAGCTGGCGTGCAACGCATAATGTAAATATAGCCTGTTGCTAATACGGAAAGTATCGGATTTTTTCCCAATTTCGCCCATGCTAGCAAAATTCCCCATAAAGACCCAAACAATACGCTAAAAAAACATACTGCCAATGTGACATCAAGATATTCTAATAAACGAGGAATGACATTCCATATGACGGAAAAGTCAAAAATTCTACTTTCCATTATTTCCTCACTCTCCACACTTCTGTTAAAACGATAGCATTCAGCATTTTCTTACTAAAATACGCTAAAGAAATAAAAGGCTGTTTTATTCAATAAGATAAAACAGCCCTAATTACATTATTTTAAATAATCACTTAGGCTTTCACCGAAATATTTCAATTCAAGTTCGGCAATTTTGCCTTCTGCACGAAGCGCTTCAATGGCTTTATCGTACTCATCAGCAAATTGCTGTTCATTACGATTGAAAATTGGGTAAGTTGGAATGCCTTTATAACGCACATAAGTTAAACGATCATTAAATTGGTGATAAGGAGCATCATCATTTTTAATATTATTTTTATAACTTAATTCTACATCAAGATAAGCATCATAACGCCCTTCAAGTACCCAGCTATAGGCATCAGAAATTTGGAAAGATTCTGATGGAAGTAACTTGATCGGATTGTCTGGATGTTCTCTATTATAAGAATCTACCACCATATAACGGGCATCTTGCGGTGCAATTGGCACAAGTTTTCCGCTAAATCTAGCAAAAGATTCAATATCTTTAATTTGATCCACATTTTCTTTGCGAATAGTGATACCAATCACACTAGCGGCAATATTATTTTTAGGAAACACATATTTTTTCTTACGTGCTTCGGTAATCCAAATGCCTTTCGTCCCCACAGTGTATTTGCCTGACTCAACCCCAATTAACAGATCATCATCAGAAGTTGGGGTATATTTAAATTCATACTGTGGTAATTTTTTCGCCACTTCTTTAAACACTGCCACCTCAAAACCGTCAGATTCGCCTTTTTCATTCACATAGTCATAAGGTACATAGTAGTTGGTATGAGCCACCACAATTTGTTTTTTTGCAGGCTCTGCATTGGGGGCTTTATTGGTTTCACTTTTATCATTACAACCTGTGACCAACGCCAAAGATGAAGCTAATAGTGCTACCGTAAAAAGTTTTTTAAGATTCATTTTTCTATCCTCTAAATTTATTAATCATCATTAATTAACGTAACGCTTCGCGTACCCATTCTAATCTTTCCCAAGCAATATCTTTTGGCACTGTGCAATCTGCCCCTAAAAGTACCCCTGTTTTTCCTGCTTCTGCCACAATACGGCGAGCTTCTGCTTGAATTTCTTCTTTTGTTCCCGTATATAAAAGATCGGTTTTCAAATTACCAAAGCCACCAATTACGGAATGATTCGGGAAAATTTTACGCCCCTCAGCAAGGGAAATACCCTCCACGACCGCCGCCCAGTTGATGGTTTTTACATCATAATCTTTGTACCATTCAAGGCTATTGCGATGTCCTGCGTAACCACAAATATGCAAAATATTGTATTCGCTAGCTTCTTTGGCGGCTTTCAAAATCGCTTTTTCCCCAGGGGCTAAAATTTCTTGATAGGTTTGCTCATTCACACCCTCGCCCAACAAATTTTGCACACTGAAATAAATGCCCGTTACACCCGCTTCCAAAATCACCCGTTTTGCCAATTTGGCTAAATCGCTGGAAATCACATCTAACGCCTGTTTTACGGTTTCAGGATCTTGTTTAATCCATTCCACTAACAAGGCTTCGCCCTTTGTTGGGTCAGGTTGCATAAAGCGGAAAGTGGAGTTTGCCCCAAAGATATTGTAGAACAGAGCGGTTTCATCACCGTACGCATCTGCCAATTTTTTGGCATAGGCAATTTGATCGGTAAACCAGCGGTCATCATCGGCTAAAGGCTGTAAATTTTTTAAATCAGATACTTGTTTCGCATTCGCCACTTGTGGGTGTTTATAATGAAAATAACCATCAGTCATAATTTTGGCAAAATCAGGTTTAAAAGTTTCAATATATTTCTTTTCACCCTCCAATACCTGTTCAATCAATGCGGGATTTTCAAAAGCATCAACACCTGCTTCATTATCTAAAAAGTGAAACCAAAAACTTGATGGAATCCGTTCTACAGGCTTGCCATTCAAGGCTGCTAACACCAGTTCTTTTCTATTTGACATTGTCATTCTCCATAAAATAAATAAGTGGCTTTATCTTATGCGGAGAAATACCGTTGTTCAAGCCCTTATAACCAAACATTTTGTTATTACTTATAGCGAAATGAAAAAAGAAAAGGGGTAATAAAAATAAATGAATAAAATCAATAAAATAACAATTACTAGAAATGGGTGAAAAATGAGAAATTAGTGTTTTTATAGCGAAATGGAATAATTTATAATTTTTAGGTTGAAAAAATATTTGCTTTTTACACCGCACTTTTATGCGTTATTCACATTTTCGGTGCGATAAAATTTATGTCCAATGGCAGATGACATCACACCCACTATGGAAAGACAAGCCCCAATATAACTTAAGGCGTTAAATTCAGGTCGCTCAAAATCCAGTGGATCAAGCCAGTGCAATAGATGACTAAACAGTAACACAAATAACGATCCTAGGCTTGCAACAACGCTGACTTTGGACACTTCCCAGCGATTTAAGGCTTCCGCATAAGCACCAAAAGCAAGCGGTGTATTTAAACAACAATAAATAAACCAGCCCCAAGCGAAAGGGGTTAATTCCCTCACTTGTCCAATGCTTGCTTGGGGCAAAAATGTCAGCATGCACGCAAAATAAGATAGCAGTAAAATCTGTGGCGTGCTGAAAAAACGCACTAAAATTTTTTGTGCAATACCATATAACACAAAAATCACTGCCGCACTTAAACCGAAAAATATCCCGAGAGAATACAAATTGAGGGTAAAAAATAAGCTAAAGCGTTCATTAAAAAATAAACCTAAGCCAATAATTAACAATATCAATCCTATTTTTTGGTGCATGCCTAATTTTTCTTTAAACACCCATACTCCAGCGATAAGCATGCCAAAGGAGGTAATGGGGCTAAAAATCTGGGTAATCGCAGGTTCTACATAAATCAAACTGGCATTATACAAAAAGAAATTACCAGCCAAGCCAACCACGCCAAGTAGAAATAAAACTAACACTCTCGGGTTAAATTGATTTAATTTTGGCAATTGCTTTTTCCATGCGAGAAACACCAACAAAACCAAACTTGCCGTAGCAAAACGGTAGGAAATCGTGGTAGGAGAATCGACTATCGCAAGCACTTGTTTTAACGCTATCGGCGATGCTCCCCACGCCATTGCTGCCGTGAGTGACAAGAAAAAGCCTAAAATCGGATTTTGTTGCATAGCTAACTTCCCGTGTAAAACATGCCACTTATTTTACGCTAAAAAAACAAAAACGCCTTACTTTTTTAGCAGAGTAAGGCGTTTTAATTTGGTTTAATTTGAAGATTATTCTGTGACGATGCTCACATATTTACGGCTTTTATCGCCTTTCACTTCAAATTTCACTTTACCATCAGCGGTTGCAAATAAAGTGTGGTCTTTACCCATACCTACATTTGAACCTGCGTGGAATTTAGTACCACGTTGACGAACGATAATGCTACCTGCTAATACAGATTCACCGCCAAAACGTTTTACACCAAGGCGTTTAGCTTCAGAATCACGACCGTTACGAGTTGAACCACCAGCTTTTTTAGTTGCCATCTTCTATAACTCCTCTGAAATTATGCTGAAATCCCAGTGATTTTCACTTCGGTGAACCACTGACGATGACCTTGTTGTTTACGGCTGTGTTTACGACGACGGAACTTAACGATTTTAATTTTATCGCCACGACCTTGCGCTACTACTTCAGCCACTACTTTCGCTCCAGTCACAACTGGGGCACCAATTTTAATATCTTCGCCATTAACGACCATTAACACTGAATCAAACTCAACATTTGAGCCGACTTCAAGTTCAAGTTTTTCTAAACGAACAACTTGACCTTCGCTTACTCGGTGTTGTTTGCCGCCACTTTGGAAAACTGCGTACATAAATACTCCGCTAAATTTGTGCTGAATAATGTTTTAGTTCATTTTTAGCACATCAAAATCATATAAATAGGTCGCAAATTCTACGGAAAATTCATCAAAATGGCAAGCGTTAATTTGCAATAAAATAAAAAAAGTCGAAATTATGCGGATTTTGCGACGGTTTTATTTTAGTAATCCCAAAAAATCAGGTAAAATCAACCGCACTTTTGGTTAAAAATAAACAATATTATGCAAAACAATTTAATGGATCAACAAGCTATCCAAGCATTGATTGAAGCGGATATGCAGAAAGTCAATGAAGAAATTTTGGCCCAGCTTAATTCTGACGTGCCCTTGGTGAATCAGCTCGGCTTTTATATTATTCAAGGCGGTGGCAAACGCATTCGTCCGACCATTGCCCTATTGGCAGCAAAAGCGGTGAATTATCAAGGCGATCAAATGCCCACCAGTGCAGCCTTTATTGAATTTATTCACACCGCCAGTCTGTTGCACGATGATGTAGTAGATGAATCTGAGCTACGCCGTGGCAAGCCGACAGCGAACGCAGAGTTTGGCAATGCAGCAGCCGTCTTAGTGGGCGATTTTATCTATACTCGTGCCTTTCAATTAATGGCAAAATTAAATTCATTAAAAATGTTACGAATCATGTCCGATGCCACCAATGTACTGGCCGAGGGCGAAGTGCAACAATTAATGAATGTGCATAATCCGGATACTTCAGAAGAAGATTACATGAAAGTGATCTACCGCAAAACCGCACGCTTATTTGAAGTATCAGCTCAGGCGGCAGCGGTATTGGCGAATGCAAACAAAGAAATTGAACGTGGCTTACAGCTTTACGGTCGCTATGTTGGCACCGCATTTCAGTTGGTAGATGATGTGTTGGATTACAGTGCGAATGCCGTGGCATTGGGCAAAAATGTGGGTGATGATTTAGCCGAGGGCAAGCCGACATTGCCATTGTTACACGCCATGCAACAAGGTACAGCAAGCCAACGTGAACTGATTCGCAACGCCATTTTACAAGGCGGTCAGCGTGAAATTATTGATGACGTATTGGCGATTATGGCGGAACATAAATCCTTAGATCATGCCATGGCACGAGCTAAACAAGAGGCGCAAAATGCCGTAGATGCCATTGCCGTATTGCCTGATAGTATTTACAAACAAGCCTTGATTTCCTTGGCTTATTTATCTGTGGACAGAAGTTATTAATATGGAAAATAATCAAATTCACTTTGAACCGAAACAAAGAAAACGTAAAGAACGCAAGGATCCCAACGCCCCTTTCGTTCGCCCGAAATTAGACTTGCCAAATGGCCACAATAAATTGTTATTACATTCTTGTTGTGCCCCTTGTTCAGGCGAAGTCATGGAGGCGATTTTAGCCTCGGGCATTGAATTTACCATTTATTTTTACAACCCCAATATTCACCCATTAAAAGAATACATGATCCGCAAAGAAGAAAATATTCGCTTTGCAGAAAAACATAATATTCCTTTTATTGACGTGGATGATGACTACGAAAACGACCGTAAAACCTGGTTTAAAAAAGCCGAGGGTATGGAATGGGAACCCGAACGAGGCATCCGTTGCACCATGTGCTTTGACATGCGTTTTGAAAAAGCCGCTCAATATGCACATGAAAATGGGTTTCCTGTATTTACCAGCTGCTTAGGCATTTCTCGCTGGAAAGACATGAACCAAATCAACGACTGTGGCCACCGTGCCGCCAGCCATTATGATGACGTGGTTTATTGGGATTACAACTGGCGAAAAGGCGGCGGCTCGGCTCGCATGATTGAAATCAGTAAACGTGAACGTTTCTATCAACAAGAATATTGCGGCTGCGTGTATTCCTTGCGTGACAGCAACAAATGGCGACTAGAAACAGGCCGTGAACGGATTGAGATTGGGAAGTTGTATTATTCGGCGGATTAAAAAAATCCTAAAAACTACCGCAGTTTGATACTGCGGTAGTTTTTTATGTATTTTTAAGCATAAGCCGGAGCAGTAAACACAGGTTTAATTTGTTGATAAGTCACATTCTTTCCATATTTTGCTTGCCACAAATCGTATTTATTTTGCAATTTTAACCAGAGTTCATCATGCGTATCAAAAGCCTTGCTTAAACGTAACGACATATCTGCAGAAATCCCTTTTTTGCACTTTAAAATCTGACTTAACTCTGAACTTGGTACACCTAAATGTTTCGCCATATCCGTTACGCTAATATCACCCATATATTCTTTTAAAATTTTGCCTGGATGGGGCGGATTGTACATTTCCATTTTTCAACTCCCTAATGATAATCTTGATAATCAACAACTTCGGCATTTCCGCCATTAAATTTAAAGGTTAAACGCCAATTTCCACTTACGCTAATTGACCAATGCCCTGCTAAATCGCCTTTTAACGCATGTAAATTCCAATTTGCCTTATTCATATCTAAGGGCGATGCCGCATCATCCAAGGTTGACAATTGTAAACTTAATTTATTTTTATGCTTCGCCTGAATCCCAGCGGTTGAACCTGTCCTAAAAAAGCGTTCTAGCCCTTTATGTTTAAAAGAAATAATCATTGCTCACTCACCTTTAGTGCAGTGTGCTGTTATATTATACGCCCAGCAAACGGATTTGCAACGACACAGCACGGTTGTTATGGTGAGTGAATTTTAGGAATATCTCAGTAGAAACCAAGATCATTTGTTTGCTTTTGGAATCAAGATCACAAAAATTGTAAAAAAATCATTAAAAAGCACCGCAGTTTAGGCCTAAATTGTGGTGCTTTTTGTACTATTTTTATTTAGCGATTTTACTTCGCCAACCCATCTAGCAATTTCTGATGAATCCCACCAAAACTACCATTAGACATCACTAAAATATGATCTGTCGGTTGGGCTTCTGCCACCACAAACTCCACCAGTTTATCCACATTGGCAGCCCATTTAACAGGTTGAACACAATCGGCGGCAATTTCGGCCACTTCCCAAGGAATATTATCCGGTTGCAGTAAAAACACATTATCGGCTCGCACTAACGCTGGGGCAATTTCATCTTTATGATGTCCCATTTTCATGGTGTTGGAACGCGGTTCTAGCACGGCTAAGATTCGCACGCCACCGCCGACTTTGTCACGAAGTGCGGTCAACGTGGCTTGAATTTCTGTTGGGTGATGGGCAAAATCATCATAAACCGTGACGCCATTTACGGTGCCTTTGACTTCTAAACGACGTTTTGCATTCACAAAGGAACTCAAGGCTTGGGCTGCATTTTGCACGGAAATGCCGGCATGATGTGCAGCCGCAATGGCCATTAAAGCGTTGTGCATATTGTGTTGACCGACAATGTTCCATTGCACTTCAGCGGCCTTTTCGCCTTTGTGGAACACCACAAAATGGGTGCAATCATGGCTAATGCGTTCAGCGTGCCATTCTTGAGCTTTGCCTAAAAATTGTTGTGCGGACCAACAACCCATGTCTAAAGTTTCTTTCACACTTTGTTCTTCCGCCACCGAAAGCACTAGGCCAGATTGTGGCATGGTACGAATCATATGGTGAAATTGGCGTTGAATCGCCTGTAAATCATCAAAAATATCCGCATGATCGAAACCGATATTGTTGATAATTAAGGTTTTTGGGTTGTAATGGACAAATTTAGAACGTTTATCAAAAAAGGCCGTATCATATTCATCTGCCTCAATCACAAAATAAGGGCTGTCAGTAAAACGTGCAGAAACACCAAAATTACCCGCAATGCCGCCGATTAAAAAACCTGGATTTAAGCCATTTTGCTCTAAAATCCAAGTTAACATGCCTGTGGTGGTGGTTTTGCCGTGCGTACCTGAAACCGCAAACACCCAACGATTACGCAATAAATGATCATGCAACCATTGCGGTCCTGACATAAATGGCAGTTGATTTTCTAACACATACTCGACACAAGGGTTGCCACGTTTCATGGCATTGCCCACAATCACCATATCGGGAGCCGGTTGCAGTTGAGAAATTTCAAAATGGGGAATAATGTCAATGCCACTTTGCTCTAAAAATGTGGACATAGGCGGATACACATTGGTATCTGAACCAGTGACATGATAGCCCATTTGTTTGGCAATCATGGCGACACCGCCCATAAAAGTACCACACACGCCTAAAATATGAATATGTTGTTTTGTCATTTTTTGCTCTTTAATCTGATTGAAAATAGACAAATAAGATAAAAATTTGTGCGTTAGATCACATATTTGAATATTTGTCATGTTGATAAAACTGGAATGTTGCTATCATAATCCAACAGGGTGGTTTCGTCTATAAACTGCGGTGAAAAATACCTAACTTTTCTTTCTACTATTAAAATGAGATGCTAATTATGAAAACCTTAGATGCGTTTATTATTGAAAAACAAGCCGAATACCCGAATGCCAAAGGGGCGTTATCGGGTATTCTTTCTTCCATTCGTTTAGTGGCCAAAGTGATTCACCGTGACATTAATCGAGCCGGTTTAACCAATGATATTTTAGGTTATGCAGGCAACCAAAATGTGCAAGGTGAAAGCCAAATGAAACTGGATGTGATTGCCAATGACACCTTTAAACATGCCTTAATGGCTCGTGAAGATGTGGCCGGTTTTGCCTCCGAAGAAGAAGATGAAATCGTGGCTTTTGACACCGAACGTGGGCGTAATGCACGTTATGTGATTTTAACCGATCCACTGGACGGTTCATCTAATATTGATGTGAATGTGTCAGTGGGGACGATTTTCTCTATTTATCGCCGTGTGACTCCACTTGGTACGCCTGTTACCTTAGAGGACTTTATGCAACCAGGGAATAAACAAGTGGCCTCGGGGTATGTGGTGTATGGCTCCTCGACGATGTTAGTCTATACGACGGGCAACGGCGTAAATGGCTTTACTTATGACCCAACTTTAGGGGAATTTTGCCTATCCCATGAAAACTTCCAAATGCCACATTCAGGCAAAATTTACTCTATTAATGAGGGGCAATATCTTAAATTCCCACAAGGGGTGAAAAAATACATCAAATATTGCCAAGAAGAAGATCCTGCCACACAACGCCCTTATGCCTCACGTTATATCGGTTCATTGGTATCGGATTTCCACCGTAATATGTTAAAAGGTGGCATTTATATTTATCCAAGTGCGACCAATTATCCAAACGGCAAACTTCGCCTACTTTATGAGGGCAACCCAATGGCATTCTTAGCCGAACAAGCCGGCGGATTAGCCAGTGATGGTTATGGTCGAATCCTAGATATTCAACCAAATGAACTGCACCAACGTGTACCGTTATTTATCGGTTCAAAAAACATGGTGGAAAAAGCCCAAGAGTTTATGGCGGAATATAAAGACGCAGAATAAGCCGATTAAAACCTGATTTTTACGCAAATTTGTGGCATAATTGCCACAAATTTTTTTTAGTAGAAAGGAAAAAATCATGCGAATTTTACACACCATGTTACGTGTCGGTAACTTAGAGCGTTCCATTAAATTTTATCAAGACGTATTAGGCATGCGTTTGTTACGCACCAGCGAAAATCCCGAATACAAATATTCCCTTGCCTTTTTAGGTTATGCAGACGAGGACGAATCAGCCGTGATTGAATTAACCTACAACTGGGGCGTGGAACAATACGAACTCGGCACCGCTTATGGGCATATTGCTATCGGTGTTGATGATATTTATGCCACTTGTGAGGCTGTGAAAGCCGTTGGAGGCAATGTCACTCGTGAACCAGGTCCTGTCAAAGGCGGCACCACGGTTATTGCTTTTGTGGAAGATCCAGACAGTTACAAAATCGAATTTATCGAAAATAAACAAGCAAAATCGGCCTTAGGCAATTAACCCTCACCCTAGCCCTCTCCCAGAGGGAGAGGGGACTTTTGGTGACTTATTATTTATGACAGAAGAAAATAAAATCCCTGATTATCACTTACTGAAAAATCGTTTTCGTGGTTATTACCCAGTGATTATTGACGTGGAAACGGCTGGGCTGAATTGTCAGACAGATGCGTTGTTAGAATTGGCGGCGATTACCTTAAAAATGAATGATCAAGGTTTGCTCGAAATGGATCAAACCTATCATTGCCACATTAAGCCTTTTCATAATGCGAATATTAACCCTGAATCCATGAAAATCAATGGTATTGATTTAGATAATCCGCTCCGTCAGGCGGTGGCGGTTTCAGAATTAGACGCTATTACGGGTCTATTTCAACTGGTGCGTCGTGGACAAAAAGATGCCGATTGTCAGCGTTCGATTATCGTGGCACATAATGCGGCCTTTGATCAGGGATTTATCATGGCGACAGCGGAAAGAACAGGGGTCAAACGTAATCCGTTTCATCCTTTTAGTACCATGGATACGGCCAGTTTAAGCGGCTTAATGTTCGGTCAAACCGTGTTAGTGAAAGCCTGTCAAGTGGCCAAGATCCCCTTTGATAACAAACAAGCCCATTCTGCCTTATACGATACCGAACGTACCGCAGAATTATTTTGTTATATGGTGAACCACCTTAAACAACTGGGTGGATTTCCGCATATTGTTGATACAAAATAAAAATTCCTTATTTTTTACCGCACTTTATTGAACATTCCTTATTTAATTCAAAAAAGTGCGGTTATTTTTATAAAAATTTTTCAAATCCCCTAGACAAATTCATTTTTTTGAGTACATTTAAATCATTCATTATAAATATAAGGACATAAAATCTATGCTGACCAATCCTGTTGTTATTTCCATCATCGTATTGCTCGTGCTGAGTTTATTACGTATCAATGTCGTGATCGCCTTAGTGATTTCTGCCTTAACCGCAGGCTTAACCGGTGGTCTTGGGTTATCTAAAACCATTGAAGTGTTTACCGGCGGTTTAGGTGGCGGTGCCGAAGTGGCCATGAACTACGCTATTTTAGGGGCGTTCGCCGTGGCGATTTCTAAATCGGGTATCACCGATTTACTCGCCTACAAAGTGATCAAACGCCTTGGCAAACAACCGAGTGGCAGTTCCGTCGCTGGTTTTAAGTATTTTATTTTGGCCGTTTTAGTGGCGTTTGCAATCTCCTCTCAAAACCTGTTGCCAGTGCATATTGCCTTTATTCCTATTGTGGTGCCACCGTTATTAAGTATTTTTAACCGCTTAAAACTGGATCGCCGTGCCGTGGCTTGTGTGTTAACCTTTGGTTTAACGGCCACCTATATGTTGTTGCCAGTGGGCTTTGGGAAAATCTTTATTGAAAGCATTTTAGTTAAAAATATCAATGAAGTGGGAGCGTCATTAGGCGTACATACCAGTGTTGCTGAAGTCTCCATGGCCATGGCGATTCCTGTCACGGGCATGATTTTAGGCTTATTATTTGCTATTTTTGTCAGCTATCGTAAACCGAGAGAATATGCCGTCACTACCGCAGAACCGACCACCGCTGAAATTGAGCAACATATTGCCAACATCAAGCCATTCCACGTTTGGGTCAGCGTGGTGGCTATCGTGGTCACCTTTGCATTACAATTATTCACTAGCTCCACCATTATTGGCGGTTTGGCCGGCTTAATCATCTTTGCGGTATGTGGTATCTTCCGCTTAAAAGAAAGCAACGATATTTTCCAACAAGGTTTACGTTTAATGGCCATGATCGGCTTTGTGATGATTGCCGCCTCGGGTTTTGCCAATGTAATCAATGAAACCGGTGGCGTGACACAATTAGTGGAAGTCTTTAGCCAAGGCCTTGGACAAAATAATAAAGGACTTACCGCTTTCTTAATGTTATTGGTGGGGTTATTTATCACCATGGGGATCGGCTCATCATTCTCTACGGTGCCGATTATCACCTCTATTTATGTGCCATTATGTATTGCAGTGGGATTCTCACCACTCGCTACGGTGTCTATTGTGGGGGTCGCAGCCGCTTTAGGTGATGCAGGTTCACCAGCCTCGGATTCTACTTTAGGCCCAACATCTGGCTTAAATGTAGATGGCAAACATGACCATATCTGGGACAGCGTGGTGCCGACATTCTTACACTACAACATTCCATTAATTGCATTCGGCTGGATTGCCGCCATGGTTCTTTAACCCCTTTTCCCCCTAATGAATGTTAGGGGGATTTCTCCATAAAAATATGAAAAATCACACCGCACTTTTAGGCCAATTAAATCAATATATTGTTGAATTAGCACAACAATATGTACATCTCAAACAAGAAACCCTTTATAACAAATTCGACCCCATGTTATTTAGTGAGAATTTTCAAACCGTTGATTTCTATTTGAATGAGATGCAACAATGTTTCCAACAACTGCAACGACTTAGCGAACAGGATCAGGCTCAATTTGCCTTTTTCACGGAAAAACTGGTCGCACAATACACCGCATTACAAGATGCCATTCGCTTATTACAAACCCCACAAACTGCGGTAGAAAAGAAACCTGTTTTAAATAAACGTGATCAGCTACGCCAACAAATTGAATTACTGCCACCACGTGAAAAATTGGTCAAATATTATGAGGCTTTGCATGCCCTCAATGAAAAATTAGCACAGCAAGAAATTGAATTCAGCCTTGCCACCGCAGAGCAAAAAAGGGTTATTGAGCCACAAATTGCAAGCACCAAACAACGCCGTGAACGCTGTTTAAGTGCAATTGAATTATTGGAAGAATATTTGGCGTTTAAGGATAGCTTGGAGAATGAATAAGCCCTGCACTTGCGTACAGGGCTAACGAAGTGACGATGCTCCGCTACGGAGTAGCGTCACAATGCTTAACCTAGTATGTAAGTGCTAGGTTATTTAGTTTCTCACCCCAAACCGATTGCCCACTAAGAACGCAATAAACCCCCACACCAAAGACGGCACGATTTCGTGGAATTTGCTGAATAATTTAATCCCTTGTACCACATATTGCAAAGCCTCAGGCAAGGACGTTAAATCCACGCCTTTTAATTGCACCAACAAAATATAACAAGCCAAACCTGTCACCATAGAACTAATGGCCCCTGTGGCGTTGGCTTTATCCCAATAAATGCCAAGCACAATCACCCATAAAAAGGCGGCCTCTAGTCCACCAAAGGCGAACAAGTTTAGCCAAATAATCATATCAGGCGGATTTAAAGCCGCCAGCACCAAAAGCAACGTAATGGTCAGCGTGATAATGGAAGAAAACCAACTGATTTTTTTCTGATTGGTGGCCATTTCTGGTTTGGCGGATAAATACAAATCTTTCACGAAAATTGCTGAGGATTGGATTAATTGCGCATCAATGGTGGACATAATCGCTGACATGGGAGCCGCCAAGAAAATCCCTGCCACTATCGGCGGTAACACGTGCAACATTAGGGTTGGGATCACTTGATCGGGAATGGTTAGATCCGGAATAACGGCTCGTCCTAACGCACCAGCCAAGTGCATGCCTAACATAATCACGCTAAGAATAATGGTGCCAATTAACATGCCACGGTGTAAAGCCTTGCTATCTTTGAACGCCATACAACGCACGGCGGTATGAGGCAAGCCCACCACGCCAAAGCAGACTAACACCCAAAATGATGCCATAAATTGAAAGCCTAGCATGTCATTGGGGCCATAAGGGCTGACTAACTGCGGATCGATTTCAGTCAGTTTTTGCACCGCACTTTCTGGCCCACCGGTGGCATAAATGACCGCACCGAGTAAAATCAAGGTACCTAAAATCATCACGGTGCCTTGAATGGTATCCGTCAGCACGACGGCTCGGAATCCGCCAATAAAGGTATAAATGCCAACAGTGGCCGCAAAAATTAACAAGGCACTGGTATAAGAAATCCCGATAGTGGTGGATAACAATCTAGCACCGCCGATAAATTGGGTCATCATGGCGGCAAAAAAGGCAATTAATAAGGCAATACCTGCAATCCAAACAAGGACTTTATTTTTATAACGATAAAGCAGTAAATCATTGATTGTCAATGCCTTACTTTCACGAGATAACAAGGCGAATTTTTTGCCTAACGCCCCTAAAGCTAACCACACCGCTGGCACTTGGATCATGGCTAACAACACCCAACCCAAGCCATATTTATAGGCGGCCCCCGGCCCTCCCACAAAAGAACTGGCACTGGCATAGGTTGAGGCAATGGTCATGGCTAACACAAAGCCGGTCATGGAGCGGTTTCCCACATAGTATTCGGTTAAAAAATCACCTTTTGACCGTTTTACGTACGCATAAACTGCAGCACCAAATACAAACACTAAATAAATAATTAAAGGAAAAATAATCCCTAAGTTCATGATGTGATGTCCTTATCTTGCGAATTTGATAAAGTGCGGTCCTTTTCCGTTGAAATGTCAAGATCAATGTCTTGATACACAATTTTAATCAGCCAATAAGCCACCACAATAAACAAGACAGGCAGATAAATACAAGATAATTCAAACCACAAAGGAAAACCCAAGGGGCCTGCACTGTTATCTGGCAAATAAGCACAAACTGCCCAGCCAATCATGTAAAGAATGGTTAATCCTAACGCCCAACGTGCCTCACGTGCGGCTTGCCGATAACGTTGTTGTAATGTCATGTTCTCTCCTAATAAAAAAGTGGATCCTGACGTTCCACTCTCTTTTTACTATTCTGAAATACCCAACTTCTTCTCGAGATAATGAATATTCGCTCCACCTTTTTGGAAGTTCTTATCCTCCAAAATTAAATGATGTAACGGAATATTGGTCTTAATCCCATCAATAATGGTTTCGGATAGAGCATTTTGCATACGGCGAATCGCCCCCTCTCGGGTGTCGGCATACACAATTAATTTCGCAATCATGGAGTCATAATGCGGTGGCACGGTATAACCAGCATACACATGGGAATCCCAACGCACACCTAATCCACCCGGTGAATGCAAATGCACCACTTTACCCGGTGACGGTAAGAATGTTTTTGGATCTTCCGCATTAATACGGCATTCAATCGCATGACCTTTGACTTTAATATCCGCTTGTTTAATTGAAAGTGACAAGCCAGCCGCAATGCGTAGCTGCTCTTTTACCAAGTCTACGCCCGTGATCATTTCTGTCACAGGATGTTCTACCTGAATACGTGTATTCATTTCAATAAAATAAAACTCACCGTTTTCATACAAGAACTCAAAAGTACCCGCTCCACGATAACCAATTTCCACACAAGCATTGGCACAACGTGAGCCAATATCTTGGCGAACTTGCTCAGAAATCCCTGGTGCCGGTGCCTCTTCTACTACTTTTTGGTGACGACGCTGCATTGAACAATCACGTTCCGCTAAATACACTGCATTGCCGTGGGTATCGGCTAATACTTGAATTTCCACGTGACGTGGGTTTTCCAAGTATTTTTCCATATACACCATATCGTTATTAAAGGCTGCTTTGGCCTCCGCTTTGGTCATGGCAATACTTTCTTCAAGGCTTTCCGCATTACGCACCACACGCATACCACGACCGCCACCGCCACCGGAGGCTTTAATAATCACAGGGAAACCGATACGTTTGGCAATTTCTTTATTTTTCGCCATATCCGAACCCAATGGGCCATCGGAACCCGGTACACAAGGCACGCCCGCTTTTTTCATGGCATTAATAGCGGACACTTTGTCGCCCATTAAGCGAATCACATCAGCAGTTGGACCAATAAAGGTAAAGCCTGAACATTCGACCTGTTCGGCAAAATCCGCATTTTCCGATAAGAAACCATAACCAGGGTGAATCGCATCCGCCCCGGTCACTTCAGCGGCTGCAATAATCGCAGGCACATTTAAATAACTTTTGGTTGATGGGGCGGGGCCGATACATACGGTTTCATCAGCCAATAAAACATGTTTTAAATCACGGTCGGCGGTAGAATGTACCGCAACGGTTTTAATGCCGAGTTCTTTACATGCACGTAAAATACGTAAGGCAATTTCACCGCGATTGGCAATAACCACTTTTTCTAACATAAGATTATTCCAGATTAAAATTGAGGAAGATAAAAATAATGGGCAATACCGCCCATTAGAAAATATTATTCAATCACGATTAACGGTTCATCAAATTCAACCGCATCACCGTCATTAATTAAAATGGCTTTCACCACACCAGCTTTGTCCGCTTCAATGCGGTTCATCATCTTCATGGCTTCCACGATACAAAGGGCATCGCCCACTTTCACCGCTTGTCCCACTTCCACAAAGGCTTTTGCCTCTGGACTTGGGCTACGATAGAATGTTCCCACCATTGGCGAACGCACTTGGTGACCTGATACTTCTTGTGCAGCAGGTGCTGGCGTTACTGTTGCTGTTGCCGTAGCTGTTGGAGCTGGTGCGACTGGAGCTGGAGCCGCTGCTGGAAGTTGGTATTGCACCGCAGTTGGTGCCGGTGTACCACGGCTAATACGAACGGATTCTTCTCCCTCGGAGATTTCCAATTCCATAATGCCTGATTCTTCAACTAATTCGATCAATTTTTTGATTTTACGAATATCCATTGCCATAATGTAGATTTCCTGAAAAATAATATAAAAACGAACCGCACTTTACATCACTTTAATAACCCAATGAATCATCAAAGTGCGGTGAAAAAATTCTGCTCTTTTTGAGAAAAACAAGATTACCCGAAAAAGTGGCTTTTGGCGACAATTTTATGCGAATTTATGCAAATTTCGTGAAAATTTAACGATTTTCTGCTTTTTTTGCTAAAAATTGCACGGCAAAATCCAATCCATATTCGTAACCTTTTGCCCCCAATCCACAAATCACGCCCTCCGCCACATCACTAAAATAAGAATGATGACGAAACGGCTCACGTTTATGAATATTGGACAAATGCACTTCCACAAAAGGGATCGCCACCGCTAACAACGCATCACGCAAGGCCACGCTCGTGTGGGTATAAGCCGCCGGATTGATAATAATAAAATCCACTTGCTGAAAACTTTGGTGAATTTTATCAATCAACTTTTCCTCACTGTTGGCTTGAAAACAATCCAATTTTACACCGCAGTGTTGAGCAAGCTGCTGTAAATGCTGTTCAATTTGCGACAACGACAGCGAGCCATAATGCTTTGGCTCTCTCGCCCCCAACATATTCAAGTTCGGGCCATTTAATAACAAAATGCGTGCAGATAGCGACATAATCTTATCCTTTTGCTGTAATCTGAGGCATTATAACGATTTTTTACAAAAACTCAGCTTAATAAAATGTGGTCTAACCTTTTAGACCGTGATTTTCTCAATAAATTCCGAATCCAAATCAATCACAGGCAAGGTGGAATCTGGCCAAGTTCGCACAATTTGATGTTCCATCAGATCTAACGTATCCAACCCTGGCACCATATTTGGCGTATATTGTTGGGCTAAACGTGCTAATTGCGTTAAACCAAAACTGCTCTCAATGGAAGAACTGATCACTGCTTTTAACCCGCAAGCATGGGCCTGTTCAATCAAACGCACACATTTTTCAATGCTACCGACTAAGGTTGGTTTAATAATAATCGCCACCACATTTGGCTCCGCTTGCACCACAAAATCCGGTTCACGCACCGATTCATCCCACGCAATGGCAATGCCTGTTTCAGCCGCAAATTGACGACTTTCATCACGAGTTTTACAAGGTTCTTCTAAAAATTGAATGCGAGAACGGTATTCAGGTTTGACATATTTCGCAAACATGGCCGCTTTAACTGGCGTCCAACTACGGTTAGCGTCCAAGCGTAAATGCAAATCAGGAATGGCCTCCAACAACATATCGGCAATTAATCCGTCCCGATTGGCCTCATACATACCGACCTTAATTTTCGCCACTTTTTCGCCTTGCATTTGATCCAGTGGCTCATACAATTCATCAGGATCGCCATAACACAGCGGGGCGGTTTGATAATTGCCTTGCTCACCCAATTTACCTTTCAACTCCGCCAACGCACAGCTCAACCCAAAGGCCACTGAGGGATAAACTTCCTCATCCTTTAACGGCAATTTTTCATTGCAAGAACGTGCCTTATTCCAACGGCTTAACCAATCAATGGCTTGCTGTTGAGCCTGTTCCAGCGTTTCTTGGCTAAATTCTGGCAACGGTGCAATTTCGCCCCATCCCTCGTGTTCACCACAAACCACTTGCACCAACAAGCCCTCTCGTTTTTTTAAAAAACGGTTGCGGAGAATTAACTGACTGTCAACGGGAATGCTGTAACGATATAAATTATAACTTCTCATTATTTTCTCTTTGATAAAAAACCTGTCCAACACGATCAATATGTGCCACAAAATCAGGATTGGTAAGTAAGTGATAAACCGACAAATCAAATAAATAAGGGGAATAGGAATCATCAAGATCTAGCCAAATCTTACCTCGAATGTCTTGAGTCAATTTTTCACCTTTTAGGGTTAAATCAATATCCGATCCCTCACGATAATTACCCATAGCACGCGAGCCGTAAATAATCGCTTGTTCGACTTCAGGATATTTTCGTAAGATTTGATGAACTTGCTCAATGGCTTTATCACTTAATCCAAATTTTGGCATAGATTTTCTACCCGTTGTTCAAATTGAATAAATAAAGGTAAATATAAGTTTTCAATTTTCTGAAATTCAGTGGACAAAATAGAATTATCATAAGTATGAACCGTTAAGTTTCGGCTTCTAATCATTTCATACCAAATTTCGCCGTTTTGAATTAGCCCTCGATTAAAAGCTAAACGAGTGGTATCTTTTGATCCGAATATATCCGTCACGCCAAATGATTTTAGAATATCTTGCATTAATTTCCATGCCAATTCGTGGACAATTTCAAAATCTTTGATAATCGCTCTTTTCACAAGATCCGCTTGCCAGTTTTTTGCTTCAAGCAAATCCGCACGCAAATAGCCTAAGGCACTTTGATAATTATGAAAACGCTGTAACCAACGAATATCTTGTTCAACCATCTTAATCTCCTAAAAATCCCCTCTCCCTATGGGAGAGGGCTAGGGTGAGGGTAAAATTAAGGATTCCGCTTAAACTTACTAAAATCAGGTGCTCGTTTTTCATTAAACGCATTGCGTCCCTCTTGCCCTTCTTCCGTCATATAGAACAACATTGTCGCATTGCCTGCAAGTTCTTGTAAACCTGCTTGTCCGTCACAATCAGCGTTTAATGCCGCTTTTAAGCAACGTAACGCAATCGGGCTGTTACGCAACATTTCACGACACCAACGCACGGTTTCTTTTTCTAAATCCACATAAGGCACAACGGTATTCACTAAGCCCATATCCAACGCCTCTTGAGCGTTATATTGACGGCATAAGAACCAGATTTCACGGGCTTTTTTCTGACCCACAAGGCGAGCCATATAACTTGCCCCCCAACCGCCGTCAAATGAACCCACTTTCGGTCCTGTTTGACCGTAAATGGCGTTATCCGCAGACACAGTAATATCACACAACATATGCAACACGTGACCACCACCAATGGCATAACCAGCCACCATGGCCACCACAGGTTTCGGGCAAGTACGGATATCACGTTGAAAATCTAATACATTTAAATGATGTACACCACTTTCGTCTTTATAACCGCCGTAGTCGCCACGTACTTTTTGGTCACCGCCAGAACAGAACGCTTTTTCGCCTTGACCGGTTAACACAATCACACCGATTTTTTCATCAAAACGTGCGTCTGCAAAGGCGTTAATCATTTCTTTCACCGTTTGTGGACGAAACGCATTACGCACTTCAGGGCGGTTAATGGTAATTTTGGCAATGCCGTCAGTGGATTTATGATAAAGAATATCGCTGTAACCGTTGCTGTGATCGACCCATTCAATCGGGGCGTAAAGCACATCATCTTTTGGATTTTGCATAAAAATGTCCTTAATTGTTTTTAATAAAAAGTGCGGTCATTATAACGGAACTTTTGCGATCTCAAAAGCAAAACGGCGTAATTGTTCCGCAAAGGCTTGGGGATTTTCTAAATGGGCATTATGCCCTGCTTGTGGAATGGTACAAAATGACAAATTTTTTTGTATCGCTAATTGCGTAAATTTCTGATCTCGTTCGCCCACCATATAATAAATTGGCAATATTTTAGACCGCACTTTCTCACTCAACGCTGGCTGTTTCGCTAAACTGGTTGCTAATAACATTTTCCCGACATTTTCACCGCAGTTTGTGGCACGTTTAGCAATTAATGCCGCACGTTGTGAGCCAGTCAAATGCGAAAAAACCGGCTGTTGATACCAATCTTGCAACACCGTTTCAGGTAATTCCGTTATAAACCGTTTGGCCCATTGTTGATCGTTTTGCCAACGTTGTTGCTTTTCCTGTTCATTGTTCAGCCCTAAATTCGCCCCCTCTACAATGACCCCTTGTAAATGGCCTTTTGCACAATGGGAATGCAACGCATAATATAATGCTAGCCGTCCGCCTAATGAGTAACCAACTAAAATATAAGGCTTATTTTGAATTTTCTGCTGGATTTGCTGTGAAATAAATTGAGCGGCTTGCTCAAAATCCGTTACTTCTACTTGCTTATTTTCACCATGAAATGGCAAATCCAATGCAAAACAATTAAACTGCGGTGAATTTTTTTGCAATTTTTCAATAATGGCTTGCCAATCAGCTTTGGTGCCAAGTAATCCATGTAAGAAAATTAAAGTTGGCATATTTCGTCCTAATAAAAAAACCACGTTTATCATAACGTGGTTTCAGCAAAAAATCAGCTTTATTTCATCGCTGTGGCTAACGCATGATCATGCAATTCACCGTCCTGTAAGCGTCGGAAATAATCCTTTGTTTCATTCACAATCACATGACGCAAACCAATCAACGCCACTAAATTTGGAAACGCCATTAAACCATTCACAATATCCGCTAAAATCCAGATCGTTTTTAATTCAATAAACGCCCCACAAGCGACCAGCATAATAAAAATCGCACGGTAAACTTTAATGCCTCGAATATCAAACAGATACACAAAACAACGTTCACCATAATAGCACCAACCTAAAATCGTGGTAAACGCAAAAAACAGCAAGCCAATCGTCACAATGGTCGCCCCTATGCTTGAACCTAATCCTTGTGCAAAGGCTAAATTGGTGGCTGCCGCCCCCTCTGTGGGACCGTTCCAAACACCGGTTATCACCAACACCAATCCTGTCATGGAACACACAATAATGGTATCTAAAAATGTCCCAGTCATGGAAATCAACCCTTGGCGTACAGGTTCTTTCGTTTGTGCCGCTGCTGCCGCAATGGGTGCCGAACCTAAGCCAGCCTCATTGGAAAAAATCCCCCGAGCAACGCCAGCTTGAATGGCTTTCATCACGGTTAATCCCAATGCTCCACCAATAGCCGCTTGCGGATTAAACGCACTCTGGATAATTAAGGAAATCGCTGCCGGTATTTTATCGGCATTAAGCAGTAAAATTACCAATGACGTAAGCACATAAAGTATCGCCATAAATGGCACAATTAAAGTCGATGCCTTGGCAATGCGTTTTACGCCCCCCAAGATAATCGCTGCCACCAACGCCGTCACCACCGCTGCCGTGATACCGACTGGCACATTGAAAGAATCTTGCATGGCATGGGTAATCGCATTAATTTGCGGAAACGTCCCAATGCCAAAAAACGCCACCAACACACCAAAAATCGCAAATAATTTTGCCAACCATTTAAGCCCTAGTCCACGTTCAATATAGTACATCGGACCACCTGCCATAAAGCCGTTTTTATCTCGTACCCGATATTTGACCGCCAACAATCCCTCGGCATATTTGGTCGCCATCCCTAACAAGGCGACTAACCACATCCAAAACATCGCCCCCGGTCCACCAGTTTGAATAGCCGTCGCCACGCCCACAATATTCCCCGTACCGATCGTCGCCGAAAGTGCGGTGCAGAGTGCGGCAAAAGCAGACACGTCGCCCGCTTGCCCATTACCTTTCTCACGTTTAAACATATAACCCAAGGCACGTGGTAACTGCACAATTTGAATAAAACCAAGCCGTAGGGTTAAATAAAGCCCTGTGCCAGCTAATAAAATCAGTAGCGGCGGCCCCCAAATAAAGCTATCAATGGATGATAAAAAATCTGACATTAACATAATGATTCTCGTAAAAATTTTAAAAAATTTATACAAGGTAGCGGAAAGCATAGAAGAATACGCTGCCAAACAGCGTAAAAACTGGAATAACCTTTCGCCCCTGTCCTTTTGCCTGAGCGTTTGAAGTGGTTGTTTTACAACAACATTCACTCTTTCGCCTTCGGCGTTTCGCCACATTAATCTGTGCGAAATCTCTCCAAGGGTTCGTCCACTAGCAGTCCTCGCTGATTAAATAAACCAGCACCTGAAAGATTTTACCTCGTCGGTATAGGGTCCATTCCCTATTCTCCAACTAGCTTCAACCGAACTAATTTAACTTTCTTTTATAATAAAGAAAGTGCGGTCAATTTTAGCAAAAATTTTGCAAAATTCAACCGCACTTTGGAAATAATAAGTAACAATAATGATGATTGACAATCGCAAGTTTTTAGGCTGTCTTTTTTACCCCAAAATAGCATGAGATTTACAGCATTAAGAGTTTAGTGTTTCTCAATCACCGCTCTCATTTCTTTCCAACTCTGGCAATCTTTACCTTTAGGATTAGTCTTACACGATTGCTTATCCTCTAATAAAGCTCGAAGATACACCTCTGCCATATATATGCTGCTAAATTTTGAAAGAATCATACCAAAATTCCCAACATATATTGTAGCATCAACATTGCCTTTTTTAGCTAGCGCATTTAAATCTTTAAGATAACTCGTACTAGAAGTACCATTTTGAATGGCTTTCTCAACACGTTGCAATTTTTGGGCATCAGTTTCCGCAAACGCATTATTCACACAAAATAAAGCCGCAAGTGCAGCCGTCAAAATCAGTTTTTTCATCGTAAAATCCTTAAATTTGTAGGAGTGATTGTTTATTGTTTCACCAAAGTGTGAAAGCTTGCGTAGATTAACATTGTTTTTTTTTTGAGCAATATGCTACTATTTTAACCGCTTTATTTTTGAACAATTTTGCTGCTGTTGATAAAATAAAGTCCGCCCAAATTTTCCAGTTTAACCTGAAAATTTGGGCGGACGTTTTGAAATAAGATCAACTAAAATAGCATACCGATTATTACTTTTCCCGTTCCCACTTCACTGCAATATAATTGCAACTCGGGATTAATTTCAAACCGTTTTCACGAATAAACGCCACCAAGGCTTGATAGAGTTTATCGGCCACACCTTGCCCCCGCAACACTTCCGACACATAGGTGTGATTGGCGTTAATAGTTTGATCGTCCACGAAAAAATAGGTCAGTTCAGCAATCTTGTTACCATTTTCGTCTACCACAAAAAATTCGCCTTGATCGTTCTTTTGCTGATGTTGAATATTCATCTTATCGTACCCAATCTTCTGAAAATTCTGCATTTTCTGCAAAATCGGCGGTGTCACAAGGAATGGCTTTTTCTTCCGCTGCCCATTCGCCCAAATCAATTAATTGGCAACGCTTACTGCAAAATGGGCGATAAGCACTTTCAGGCGACCAAACCACGGGCTTTTTACAGGTTGGACATGCTACGCTAAAACTGTCTGTCATTTTTTCTTACTCAAAGTTAAATAAAATTGGTGTAATTCTAGCACTTTTTGGCGGAGTCCGCTCTCGGTTTGTGCCAAATCGCCGTCATTATTAATCACATCATCCGCCACCTTCAAGCGTGCTTCCCGACTCACCTGTGCATTGATAATCTGTTGAATTAATTGCCGTTTATTGTTATCTCGCTGGCTTGCTCGTTCTAATTGCGTTTCAACCGACACATCCACCACCAAAACCCGATCACAAAGTGCGGTCAAGTTATTCTCAATTAATAACGGCACCACAAACAACACATAAGGGGCAGTTTGAGCCTGTAATTGCACCAAACATTCCGCCCGAATAGCAGGGTGTAACAACTGATTGAGCCAATTTTTCTCGCTTTCATTGTTAAACACTTTTTCACGCAACACTGCACGATTTAGCTCGCCGTGTTCGGTTAAAATTTCCTGCCCAAAATACACCGCAATTTGCTCCAACAAAGGCGATCCTTTTTCCACCACCTGACGAGCCACCACATCCGCATCCACCAATGGTACGCCTTGTTCTGCAAAAAGATTGGCAATCGTGGTTTTGCCACTGCCGATACCGCCTGTCAGTCCGATGATGTAGGTCATTTTTTCATCCTGTATGTTATTTTTAATTATCCTACCATATTTAATCCCAATAAAAAAATCTGCCCCATCACCAAAAACGGGGCAAACGGCAAATACACTACTTTTTCCCGTTTTACCGCTTTCCACCCTGCAAACACCAATCCCGAACAGCACGCCACAAACACCAAATACGGCAGTTGTTGCCACGGGTGAAAACTGCTTAATGCGCCCATTAGCCAATAGTCGCCACGCCCGAGAGCGTCTTGCTGATAAAAACAACGGGCGAGATAAAAAATCACATAGAACGACGCAAAGCCAACTAACAGGCTTTGTAAGGCTTGTTCGAGGGAAATCGGGGTAAACTGGAAATAGGCTCCCGTGATGCCTAATGCCATTAACTGTTGGCAATGGGTGACGGAAATAAATTGATAATGCCCGTCAATTTTGGCGATTAAAAATAGCAGCGTACCTGATACTGCCCAAAATAACGCTTGTAGCGGTTCATCAAAATAATAGCCGTTCAAGCCAAAAAAGATCGCTCCAATCCCAAAATACAACCAAAATCCACCGCACTTGATGGGCGTTAAGCGAGAATGTTCGGGGCAATTCTGCGGTGCATTTTCGGGGAAAAGATCGGCATAACTTTGGTAAATTTCTTGCTGAATTTGCGTGGCTAAGTTTTGTAAATAATGCCGAATGGCAACGC
Source organism: Lonepinella sp. BR2357 (assembly GCF_051851525.1). Taxonomy (NCBI): domain Bacteria; kingdom Pseudomonadati; phylum Pseudomonadota; class Gammaproteobacteria; order Pasteurellales; family Pasteurellaceae; genus Lonepinella; species Lonepinella sp. BR2357. The sequence goes on from NZ_JBPDVG010000009.1 coordinate 71,211, forward strand.
CGAGCAAACCGCCCAATACACAAAATCCGAGTATTATCATTGAATTAAGGATCCCATATTAAAGATCGGCAAATACATCCCGAGCATAATTAAGCCAATGAGTCCGCCAATCACCACCATTAACAACGGTTCGAGCATTTGCGAAAGCAGGTCAATTTTGTGATCCAGCTGTTGTTGATAGCTGTCGGCGATATGTTGCAACATTGAGGACAACTGCCCCGACTGTTCGCCCACTTGCAACATTTGTTTGGCTTGCATTGGAAATAAACCCGATCCCACGGCAGCAGAAAACGCATAGCCTTGTGCGATCCAGTGCAATATGGCTTGAACTTCTTGAATTAGGGTTAAATCCCCTTGCAGTTCCACCTTGCTTTGCCAGCTTTTCTTTTGGGGCAAAAAAGATTGTAGGGCTTGGTTTAAGGGTACGCCTGAGGTGAGCATTAAGGCTAATCCCCGACAAAAACTCACTAGCCTTGATAGCTGAACGATATTGCCGAGAACGGGCGTATTGGCGATCAATTTGGTTTTGAGTTGGTTAAGCCAAAGGGACGATTTTAGTTGCTGTTTAATCAGAAGAATCAACCCTACAATAAACAAAATGAGCAACCAAAAATATTGTTGTAATCCGTTCGATAAGAACAATAACACTTGAGTAAAAAATGGTAATTGAGCCTGATTATTGCCGTACATATCGGCAAATTGTGGCACAATAAAGATCAGCAAAAGGGCGGTTAACATCAGCGAAATACCGAGAACGAGCATAGGATAAAGCAGGATTTTCTGTAATTTGCGTTGTAATGCCACCGATTGTTGGCGATGTTCGGCAATTTGACTGCAAACCGTGGCGAGTTTACCTGTCATTTCGCCTACTTGAATCAGTTGGCGTTCTTGTAGGCTTAAAAATTTGCCTTGTTGCTGTAAGGCTTGCGAAAAAGACAGCCCCGTTTCAATTTGCTCCAGCAGTTGACGTAACCAGTGATTGAGCTGAATATTGGTGCAGTTTTGCAATAAAATCAACAGGCTATTTTTTAACGGCACGGCAGATTTAAGCAAAATCGCCAATTGCAACAAGGTATCGCAAATCTCGGCGGAACTGGGTTTAGTCGACAATTGCCAATTTTGTTGTAGCTTAATTTGCTGCAAGCCACGGCTAAATAATTGTTGCCGTGCAGTCTGTTCGGTTTCAGCAATCAATACGCCTTTTTGTTTTTGGTTAAGGCGATTGAGGGCTTGCCAGCGGTACATTTTTAGTTTCATATTATTTTGCTCCACAGTACAACCCCTCTCCCTCGGGGAGAGGGCTGGGGGGAGGGTAAAATGATTTAATTGAACAGAAAAACCCTCACCCTAACCCTCTCCCAGAGGGAGAGGGGATGGTTTGGATAAATGTTAATTGCCTAGCACTCTTCTAATTTCTGCTAGATCTGTAATTCCTTGCTCCACCTTCTGCAAACCAGCCTGTTGTAACGTTTTGAAATCTAATTGATACTGGTTGTCCGAATCGAGCTGTAAAAATTGATAAAGCCCAATTCGCCCTTTGTAGCCTTGATGACAATCACAAGAACTTTCCAATTTTCCACCGCACTTTTGGCAACATTTCCGCACCAGCCGTTGAGCAATCACCAACAATAAACTGTTGTCAATTTCGTGCTGTTTAATCCCCAATTGCAATAAACGTGGAATGGCTGAGGCTGCATCATTAGTATGCAAGGTTGACAGCACCAAATGCCCCGTTTGAGCGGCACGCAATGCCATTGCCGCACTTTCTTCATCACGAATTTCACCAAGCATAATAATATCGGGATCTTGACGCAGAAAGGTTCGCAATAACCGACTGAAATCCAAGCCAATTTGGGGATTAATTTGGGTTTGAATAATGCCTGACAGTGGAATTTCAATGGGATCTTCGGCGGTCATAATATGCTTTTCGGGGCGGTTTAAATAAGACAGTGCGGTGTAAAGCGTGATACTTTTTCCGCTTCCAGTTGGCCCTGTGACCAAAATCAGCCCTTGCGGTTGATCCAACGCCTGTTGAAAACATTGTTGTTGAGCAGCGTTCATGCCTAAATCTGCAAACGCCAATTGCACAGGCTTGTTTTGCTGCATCCGCAACACGGCTTTTTCGCCCAACGGGGTCGGCAAGGTGGAAAGGCGGAAATCCAAAATATCGGAAAACGTGGTTTTAAAATGAAAGCGACCATCTTGTGGCAAACGGGTTTCGCTGATGTCTAATTTTGCCAATAATTTTAGGCGAGAAATAACCCGACTAGACAGGCTCAATGCTATCGGCGGTTGGTTTTGCAACACACCATCCACCCGAAAACGCACCTGCAAATATTGGGCTTGCGGTTCAAGGTGAATATCCGATGCCTGTTGATGGAGAGCGTTTTCAAAAATTTGATTGAGCAACTTAATCACAGGCTCATCACTTTGTTGAGCCGAGTGATGCTTGTCTTCGTTCTCTTGCGGTTGAGCGTGATAAAACACGGGGCTTTCTTGCACCATCAACGCTTGCGGAGCCAGATCCTGCAATAAGCCTTTGAGTACCTTGGTTTCCAATAACACAGGCTCAATCATTTTACCCGTGAGAAACGAGAAAGTTTCACACGCTGATAAATTCGCCAGACTATCTAGCCCGAGCCAGACACAATGTTCATCTTCGGCTAAAGGGCAAGCCAAATAGCGAATTAAAATCCCTTGCTGTTGCTGATTTTGTTGCCATAACTGCGGTGAAATTTCAAAGCGTTTCCCCTCTTGGCTACTCACCGTTTTATTTAACGTGTTTGGGATAGAAAGTAGTGACATATTTATTGTCCTGTGCTACAAAAACCAGATGGGAAAAGTTCCGTATTTGAACCGCAGTTTGCCGCCCACGTCACCCCATCTTTGGCGGTGCCACTGGCTGTTAAGGTGTAACTAACACCGTCTAAGCTGCCATTGCCGACCACTGTAATTACGCCTGCGGATACGGCGACAGATTTAACGTATTTCCCTTTGGCTGTCGTCGTATTAGCTTGAATCCCATTTTTGCCACCCGAACAGTCGGTCACTGCCCCTTGATTATAGACGCAAAGTTCTACTTCCGAACGGTAAGGGGCTACTGCCTGTAACAATTCGGAAATGGCTGCCTTTTTAGTGTAGTTTTGGTAACTTGGAATAGCAATGGTGGCTAAAATCGCCACAATGGCAATAACAATCATAAGTTCAATTAAGGTAAAGCCTTTTTTGAATGAAAAAGATTGGATGGAATGGTTAAAAGTGCGGTGAATTTTCATAGTGTTTTCCTTTTGTTAAAATAAATTCCGTTACACTTTGCACGCCAAGTCAAAATTTGGCAAAATAAACTGTTCAATTTTGGAATCAAGATCACAAAAATCACTTTTTTAGAGGGCAAAACCGATGGTAAACTCACAGGGTTGGTTGGAAAATATACGACACTTACCCTCTCCGCATTTTGATGCTCGCCCCGATCCTGAAGATATTTCGCTGTTAGTTATTCATTACATCAGTCTGCCACCTGAACAATTTGGCGGTGGCTTTGTAGATGATTTCTTTCTTGGTAAACTTGATCCGACCGTTCACCCTTATTTTGAGGACATTTATCAAGTACGTGTTTCCGCCCATTTTTTTATTGAACGAGATGGGCGAATTACTCAATATGTGAGCTTACAAGATCGTGCATGGCACGCTGGCTTGTCGAGCTTTCAAGGACGAGATAAATGCAATGATTATGCCATTGGCATTGAATTAGAGGGGAGCAATGAACAGCCGTTTACGGAGGCACAATACAAGAAATTAGCCGAAATTACCCAACAAATACAAGCAATTTATCCGAAAATCACCGCCGATCGCATTGTGGGACATTGTGATATTTCCCCCGAGCGGAAGATTGACCCAGGACAGTATTTTGATTGGGATAAGTACTTGAAGTTATTGAGATAGATATGTAAATTGGCTATATTTTGTTATTTTTAGATAAAAATAAAGCCACAATGTTTAACTATTGTGGCTCTATCTTATTTAGATTACGCTAATTTTTTAATTTGAGCGGCTAATTTAGATTTGTGGTTAGCTGCTTTGTTAGCGTGAATTAAGCCTTTAGATGCCATACGATCCACGACTTTTTGCATCTCAACGAAAGCGGCTTCTGAAGCTGCTTTATCGCCAGTTGCTACTGCTGCATAAGTTTTTTTGATGTAAGTACGCATCATTGAGCGTTGACTTGCATTGTGTTGACGGCGTTTTTCAGATTGAACCGCACGTTTTTTTGCTGACTTGATATTAGCCAAGGTCAAACTCCTAAGAATTTCTGTTAATTAATCAATATTGCTCTTTCATTCAAAATTAGAATGAGCTGTCTGTAAATTTGTTGTTTTCGGTGAGACACAACCGAATCTTGGCACCGTTTTTCGGTTGCTATAAGCCGTTAAGCAACGCTTTAAACAATGTAGGGCGAGATTTTATCAGTTTTTTTTGTTTTAATATAGCATTAAAATGAAATTTCTATAAAATTAAGCTAATTTTTTCCGATTTCTACATTGAGAACAACCATTTTGAGTAAACGACTTTTAAAATCAGGCATTATCGTCAGCAGCATGACATTACTTTCACGGGTACTCGGTTTAGTGCGAGATGTGGTGATTGCCAATATTATTGGGGCGGGAGCAGCAGCAGACGTGTTTTTATTTGCTAACCGTATTCCGAATTTTTTACGCCGTTTATTCGCAGAAGGTGCTTTTTCGCAAGCCTTTGTGCCAGTGTTAGCGGAATATCAAAAATCAGGCGACATCAACAAAACTCGCGAATTTATTGCCAAAGTATCGGGTACTTTAGGCGGTTTAGTGACTCTTGTTACTGTATTCGCTATGATTGGTTCGCCGATTGTCGCCGCCATTTTCGGTACAGGTTGGTTTGTGGATTGGCTTAACGATGGACCCAATGCGGAAAAATTTAGCCAAGCGTCATTATTGCTTAAAATTACTTTCCCTTATTTATGGTTTATTACGTTTGTGGCGTTATCAGGGGCGATTTTAAACACCATTGGCAAATTCGGCGTGATGTCTTTCTCGCCCGTATTGCTGAATATTGCCATGATTTGCACCGCACTTTTATTAGCACCACATTTAGATAGCCCCGATCTTGCGTTGGCTATCGGTATTTTTGTCGGTGGTTTGCTACAATTTCTGTTTCAAATTCCCTTTTTACGTCAAGCTGGCTTATTAGTTAAACCTCAATGGGCGTGGAATGATGTCGGTGTGAAAAAAATCCGTACCCTGATGATTCCCGCTTTATTCGGCGTTTCCGTCAGTCAAATTAATTTATTGCTTGATACCTTTATTGCCAGTTTTTTAATGACAGGATCGATTAGCTGGCTGTATTATTCCGACCGTTTACTGGAATTTCCGCTCGGTTTATTTGGCATTGCGATTTCTACCGTGATTTTGCCCACATTAGCTCGTCATCATGTGAATCGTAGTGATGATGCACAAAAAAGTGCGGTGGATTTCCGTCAAACTATGGACTGGGGCGTGCGAATGATTTTATTGCTCGGCGTGCCAGCCATGATCGGTATTGCGATATTAGCTGAACCCATGTTACTCACTTTATTTATGCGTGGGCAATTTTTGCTCAATGACGTGCAAGCCGCTGCCCTTTCGTTGTGGGGATTTAATGCTGGCTTATTGAGTTTTATGCTAATCAAAATTCTGGCGAACGGTTACTACGCCAGACAAGACACCAAAACACCGGTGAAAATTGGGATTATTGCCATGGTCAGTAATATGGGCTTTAATCTATTGGCTATTCCGTTTAGTTATGTGGGTTTAGCCATTGCCTCTGCCATGTCGGCTACGCTGAATGCTTATTTGCTTTATCGTGGTTTAGCCCAAGCCGATGTGTATCATTTTTCGAAAAAAAGTGCGGTCTTTTTTGTCAAAGTTTTGCTTTCTGCCGTGGTAATGGGATCGTTGGTGTGGTATTTTAGTCCTAATTTAATGGAGTGGAATGCTATGAGCTTGTTTATGCGTATTCACTGGTTGATTTGGTTAATTGCCGTGGCTGCGGTGAGCTATTTTGCTATGTTAATGTTGTTTGGTGTGCGACAACGGGATATTTTGGTGAGAAATTAAGTTTTGACCCTCACCCTAACCCTCTCCCAAAGGGAGAGGGGACTGGAACTGACATAGACTAATTAACACCCAAAATCGTTCCCTCTCCCTTTGGGAGAGGGCTAGGGTGAGGGTTTGAGGATTTAAGAAACATAATGATTTATTTACTATTAGCTGCCCTTATTTGGGGAAGTTCATTTATTGCAGGAAAATACAGTTATGACATGTTTGACCCTGCCATTACCGTGCAATTACGTTTAGCCATTGCCGCCATTTTTTCTTTGCCTGCGTTTTTTCCTGCTTATCGCAAAATTCCAAGCCATTTAGTCAAAAAAATGTGGCTGATTGCATGTTTGGTGTTTCCAACGGTATTTATGTTGCAATTTATCGGGCTATCTTTCACCTCCGCCGCCAGTGCCGTTACTATGTTAGGGGCAGAACCCTTAATTACTGTGCTAGTTGGCGTATTATTCTTCAAACAACGGCTTAAATTAATCGACATTCTGTTTGGTATCGTTGCCTTTATCGGGGTTGCCTTAGTGGTATTAGGTTCTGAAGAACAAGGCGATGTCAGCCTATTAGGTTGCTTAATGGTTCTCTCTGGTGGTTTCATTTTTGCGTTTTGTTTATATATGAGCAAAGATGTTATGAAAGAACTCAAAGCGGTTGAATTTACCAATATTTTAATTGTATTAGGCACCGTAACCTGTGTTCCGATGACCTTATTATTTACCCAAAATTGGCAGATTAATCCGAGTAGCGAGGGTATTTGGGGGATTCTTTATTTATCCGTAGGTTGCACGTGGTTAGCCTATATTTTATGGAATAAAGGCTTACAAGATGTCAGTGCCAATATTTCCGCTATTTTCAGTGCGTTAGAACCTGTGTTTGGGGTTTTTCTTGCTTTGCTGATTTTAGGCGAACATCTTTCTTTGGTCACAGCAGTCGGTGTCGCTTTGGTTATTTTCTCCGCCATGGGATCCACGCTATTACCTGTTTGGTTTAGAAAATGGACAAGTCCGAAGTTACAATGAGCAAATGGGATATGTATAGAAAAGTGCATTTTTCTATACATATTCTTCAATCTCACCAGAAGAAATGCTTACCAACAACCCCAACACTTCATAATGACTAGTATGTGGAAACATATCGAATAGTTGTATTTTACGAAGTTGGTAATGGCTTAATTCGGCTAAATCTTTTCCCATGCTCACCGCATTACAGCTGGAATAGAGAATAAATGGCGGTTGCATTTGATTGAGAAATTGGGCTAACGGCTTGCCAATACCTCGCCTTGGGGGATTGATGATCACTAAATCAGGCTTTTCTTGTTGATCCTTTAAGGCAAAATTAGCAGCATCTAAGGATTGAAAATTGACATTTTTTAGACCGCACTTTTCCGCTGATTTTTTCGCTGCTTGAATGGCAGACGGTGAAATTTCAATGCCAGTTAATTCAACATGCGGATTTTTCTCGCTAAGTGCTTTCGCACAATGTAAACCAAATCCGCCTACGCCACAAAACAAATCCCACAGCGAATTAACGGGAAAATCTTTTATCCACTGTTGAGCTGTCGCATAAAGGTTTTCTGCCACGGTTGGATTGGTTTGGAAAAAACCTTGTGGACGGATAAATAGCGGAATTTGGTTAAATTGCTCTTCTAACACTTGCTGTTCAGTAAGGAAAATTTCTTTTTCGCCCTCTAAAATCGCCGCATGCTGGGGTTGAATATTCGCGGTAATCACCTTTAACTGCGGTAATTTTGCTTGTAATTTCGCTAATTCTCGTTGAATTAATGCAATCTTGTTCTCAGAGCGTAATACAAAACGCAACATCAATTCGCCGTTATAACGGCTTTCGGTAAGTAAAATAAATTTCAGTTCACCTTTTTGTTTTGCTATGTTGTACGGCACTAACCCTGCACGTCCGATAAAGTCTTTGAGAATAGGGAAAACATCAGCGAAATGTTGGGGATAAAGTTCACAATCGGTTAAATCCACTGCTTGATTTTGCTCGTTGATAATACCTAAAATCGGGCGTTCTACCGCTCCCGACACCACCATTTTGGCTTTATTGCGAAAAGCCGTCAATGGAGACGGAAAAGGATCAAACCACTGTAATTGCGATTGATCCAAGTGGGTGATTTGTTGTTTTAAATGAGCCTGCTTATCGACTAATTGCAACGGATAGGCTTTTTCTATCCATTGGCAAGATTGACACTGCAGGGTTTGATAATGTTGACAATTTATCATTAGGCGTTACGTGCTAACCACAGCTGTTGAACGGCCGTTAAGTCTTTATGATTTTTTAACCAACGTTCGCTTTTCGTTAGTTCATTCCATGAAAAAGAACGGCGTTTAAACAAGAAACGTAAACGTCGTTGACGTTGCTCAAAGTGCAGTGCATTTTCTTGCAGTTTTAAGTTATCCAACACTTGCACCACGCCATCAGGTTCGTTACATAACAAGAGTAAATCACAACCTGCCTGCAAGGCTTTTTCGCTACGCTCTACAAAATCGCCCATAAATCCGGCCCCTTTCATGCCAAGATCATCAGAGAAAATGGCACCGTTAAAGCCGAATTGTTGGCGAAGAATGGTTTGTAACCAGTAGCTTGACCCACTGGCTGGTTGGTCATCACATTGCGTATAGATCACATGAGCAGGCATAATTGCATCAAGCAAATTGTTGGCAATCAACTGTTGAAACGGCTGAATATCTTGCTCAAAAATCACCGCACTTGGACGCTCATCATAAGGCGTTTCTAAATGACTGTCGGCTATCACATGACCATGACCAGGGAAATGTTTGCCTGTGCTTGCCATGCCTGCTTGTTTCATGCCTTGAATAAAGGCGGTGGCAAGACGAATGGTAGGTTCAATCTCGCAGTGAAAACTACGATCACCAATGGCCTTGCATTGATGCCCTAAATCGAGAACAGGGGCAAAACTGAGATCAATATCCAAAGCCGTCATTTCAGCTGCCATTTGCCAACCGCTTTCTAAGGCCAGATGTTGTTGAGTTTCCTGATTGAAACCGATTTCCGCAAAAGACTGCATGGCAGGCAGTTGGGTAAAACCCTCACGGAAACGCTGTACTCGACCGCCCTCTTGATCCACGGTGATCAATAAGGGCTTTTTCACTCGTTGGCGAATCTCTTTAATCAGGGCTTGAATTTGTTCCAGGTCGTAAAAATTGCGAGTGAATAGAATTAAGCCTGCGACTAAGGGGTGTTCTAGTTTTTCGATTTCTTCTTGCTGTAATTCCTGACCTTGCAGATCGATAAGTAAGGTTGACATTGTTTATTTCTCTATTTTTTACCCTCACCCTCGCCCTCTCCCAGAGGGAGAGGGAATAGTTTGAGGAGTATATTTATATAAAAACGCTCATTCAGTCCCCTCTCCCTCTGGGAGAGGGTTAGGGTGAGGGTCAAGGGTTCTATCTCAACTGCAAATACAACCGATAATTCACACTTTCCGGTGTCGGCTTACTCAAATGAATCGCTTGCTGTTGTTCAGGTGCAAGCAATAACGTCGCCCGATATTGATCTTGTTGTAAGCTCACAGGTTGCGTCACGCCATTTTGATCATACCAAAATACGTCATATTGAACGTTAATATTTTGATTTGATTTATTTTTTACCCATGCGGATTGAGCGGTTACATTAGCATCAATCAATGGATTAAGTTCCGCCGTAATATTTAAAATCGGGGCATGAGTATAAACTAATGACGGCTGGCTTGAACTACAGGCGACTAAAAAAAGTGCGGTGCAAATTAACAGAATTTTTTTCATGCACTCGCCCTATTTTGCCAACATTCTGCCGAGCGGTTCACCGCCAACTAAGTGCATGTGGATATGAAATACTTCTTGTCCGCCATGTTTATTGCAGTTCACAATTAAACGATAGCCATCTTCCGCAATACCCTCTTGTTCGGCAATTTTGGCTGCCACGGTAAATAACCGTCCTAAAGCAATTTCATCTTCTGTGGTCACATCATTGACGGTTGGAATCAATTTGTTCGGAATGATTAAAATATGGGTGTTGGCTTGCGGTGAAATATCACGAAATGCGGTCACCAAGTCATCTTGATACACTATATCGGCAGGAATTTCTTTACGGATAATTTTACTGAAAATGGTTTCTTGTGGCATGGCCTTGTCCTTTATAAAAATTGGAAAAATCTTACCGCACTTTTTAGCAGAAATTGAGGAAAATTGCAATTTTTAAGGGCATTTGTTAATACCTTGTTACAGGCCTGTTATGCTTTTTGATCTAAAACAAGTTTTCTGCGGAGTTTGATGAAATTTCTTTGCTTTTGGGGCGAGTTTATCCGTATAATTAACAAAATTTGTAAATTTTCAAAAAATGTTTAGCTTATACGTCGCATAGCAAGAGACGTAACATAGCAATATAAAAATTAAAAATGATGAAATCTGAAGAAAACAGCTCAACAGTTATGGCAAGCCCAACGCAAATGGCACAAATTGGTGAAGATGCAGGGGCCTATAAAGCCAGTAAAAATCAATTCTACTCTTTTCTATCGGCCATTTCTGCTGGGGCGTTTATTGCGTTGGCATTCGTTTTTTATACCACCACACAAACAGGCAGTGCCGGTGCCGCTTGGGGATTAACCAAATTAGTGGGCGGTTTAGTGTTTTCCGTGGGCGTGATTATGGTGGTCGTTTGTGGCTCAGAATTATTTACTTCCTCCACCATGACATTGGTCGCCCGTGTCGGGGGGCGGATTAACACCGCACAAATGCTACGTAATTGGGTGGTGGTGTATTTAGGCAATTTTGTTGGGGCGATTTTTATTGTCAGTTTAATCTGGTTTGGTGGCCAGTTAATGGCTGCAAACGGTCAATGGGGTTTAACCATTTTGCAAACCGCTCAACATAAAATTCATCATACTTGGAGCGAGGCATTTTGCTTAGGTATCCTATGTAACATTATGGTGTGTATTGCGATTTGGATGAGTTATGCCGGTAAAACCTTAACCGATAAAGCCTTTATTATGATTTTACCGATTGGCTTATTCGTGGCCTCGGGCTTTGAGCATAGCGTGGCCAATATGTTTATGATTCCGTTAGGTATTTTAACCGCACAGGGATCTTCGCCAGAATTTTGGCAATTAATTAATGTGGATCCGGCACGTTTTGCGGATTTAGATGTCTATCATTTTATCGTCAAAAATTTAATTCCCGTTACCTTAGGTAACATTGTGGGTGGTGGGGTTTGTATTGCGTTAATGCAATGGTTTACGAACCGACCGCACGCACATTAGGTTAGTCGTAAAAACAAGTTCGCTTGTTTTTATATCGTGAAAAGTTTATTAATTAAAGAGGGAAAGTATCCAAATGACTCAATTAACAGAAACTCAACAACAAGCATGGCAAGGTTTCACTGCGGGTGATTGGCAAACTGAAGTCAACGTACGTGATTTTATCCAAAAAAACTATACGCCGTATGAAGGTGACGAATCATTCTTAGCGGAAGTAACCCCTGCCACGGCGACCCTTTGGGCCGATGTAATGGAAAAAATCAAAGTGGAAAATGCCACGCACGAGCCGTATGATATCGACTGTGACACACCGTCCACCATTACTTCACACAAACCAGGTTATATTGACCAAAAATTAGAAAAAATCGTCGGTTTACAAACTGATGCGCCTTTAAAACGTGCGATTATCCCTTACGGTGGGATTAAAATGGTGAAAGGTTCATGTCAAGTTTATCGCCGTGAATTAAACCCTGAAGTTGAACATATCTTTACGGAATACCGTAAAACCCACAACCAAGGGGTATTTGATGTTTATACACCAGATATTCTACGTTGCCGTAAATCAGGCGTCATTACTGGTTTACCAGATGCCTATGGTCGTGGTCGTATTATCGGTGACTACCGCCGTGTTGCCTTGTACGGTATTGATTTCTTAATGAAAGACAAATTTAAACAATTTGCCTCATTACAACCACGTTTAGAAGCAGGCGAAGATATTCAAGCCACTATTCAATTACGTGAAGAAATTGCTGAACAACACCGTGCGTTAGGCAAAATCAAAGAAATGGCAGCCAGTTATGGTTTTGATATTTCAAATCCAGCAACTAATGCACAAGAAGCCGTACAATGGACTTACTTCGCTTATTTAGCGGCCGTTAAATCTCAAAACGGTGCGGCAATGTCATTCGGTCGTGTGTCTTCATTCTTAGATATTTATATCGAACGTGATTTGCAAGCAGGCAAAATTACTGAACAAGAAGCACAAGAGTTAATCGACCACTTGGTGATGAAATTGCGTATGGTGCGTTTCTTACGTACGCCAGAATACGATCAATTATTCTCTGGCGACCCAATGTGGGCGACTGAAACCTTAGCGGGTATGGGCTTAGACGGTCGTACTTTAGTAACGAAAAACAGTTTCCGTATTTTACACACTCTTTACACCATGGGACCGTCACCAGAACCAAACTTAACTATTCTTTGGTCTGAACAGTTACCAGAAGGCTTCAAACGCTATTGTGCCAAAGTGTCTATTGATACGTCATCTGTACAATACGAAAATGACGACTTAATGCGTCCTGACTTCAACAATGACGACTATGCGATTGCGTGCTGTGTATCACCAATGGTGGTGGGTAAACAAATGCAATTCTTCGGTGCGCGTGCAAACTTGGCAAAAACCATGCTTTATGCGATCAACGGTGGTATTGATGAAAAATCCGGTATGCAAGTCGGTCCTAAATCTGCGCCGATTACGTCAGAATACTTAGACTTTGATGAAGTGATGGAACGTACCGATCACTTTATGGATTGGTTAGCGACTCAATATGTGACTGCGTTAAATATCATTCACTTTATGCACGATAAATATGCGTATGAAGCCTCATTAATGGCATTACATGATCGTGATGTTTATCGTACCATGGCGTGCGGTATTGCTGGACTTTCTGTGGCAGCGGACTCTTTATCAGCAATTAAATATGCCAAAGTCAAACCAATTCGTGGCGATATTAAAGATAAAGATGGTAACGTAGTCGCAAGCAATGTGGCAATCGACTTTGAAATTGAAGGTGAATATCCACAATTCGGTAACAACGACAGCCGTGTAGATGATCTTGCGGTGGATTTAGTTGAACGTTTTATGAAGAAAATCCAAACCCATAAAACCTACCGCAATGCCGTACCAACACAATCTGTGTTAACCATTACCTCTAACGTGGTGTATGGTAAGAAAACCGGTAACACCCCAGATGGTCGCCGTTCAGGTGCGCCATTCGGACCAGGTGCAAACCCAATGCACGGACGTGACCAAAAAGGTGCGGTAGCCTCCTTAACGTCTGTGGCGAAATTACCATTTGCTTATGCGAAAGACGGTATTTCCTATACTTTCTCTATCGTACCAAATGCGTTAGGTAAAGATTACGAAGCACAAAAACGTAACCTTGCAGGTTTAATGGACGGTTATTTCCACCACGAAGCCACTGTGGAAGGCGGTCAACACTTGAATGTGAACGTATTAAACCGTGAAACCTTGTTAGATGCGGTTGAACACCCTGAAAAATACCCACAATTAACCATTCGTGTTTCAGGTTATGCGGTACGTTTCAACTCATTAACGCGTGAACAACAACAAGATGTGATTACTCGTACGTTTACGGAAGCGATGTAATTTTTAATAAATTTCTACTTTAAAATATTAACCGTCTAGGATAAAATCTTAGGCGGTTAGTTTTTTAGAGGATAAAATGGATAAATTCATTGGACTATTCATTAGTATAATTTCAATAGCTATGATTTTTCTTATTGAAAGTATTATATTCAAATTATTAATAGCAATATTGTTAACAGTAATTACAATTATATTTGTTATTTGCATTGATATATCTCTTTACTCTATGATAAGAAAATCTCGAAATATAATCTCCTCTCTAATTACTTTTCATATAATATCAATAATTTCCGTAATATTCGGTTTTCATTGGTACTTTCATCAATATCAGCATTTAACCATTTATGTTGCTCTTCTATCAAGTATTTTATATGTGCTATATTTATCTACTAAATTTAACTGGAGGGATAATAATACATTAAAAGAATACGGCAATAATTTATCTACTTGGTTTTATAATAGTATTGAAGAAATAATGGTTATAATTACTAATATAGTGTTATCAATATTTATCTTAACTTATTCTGAACCAATTAGTATAAATGAATTCTTTGGTAGTAATATAAATATTATTAAACTTTCATGTGCAATGATTATTTGGATAATAAACATCCTTTATCTTATACACAAAATAAAGCTAAGAAAATTTAAATTCATTTCCAGAAACAAATCTATATTTAATATACTATTTGTTTCATTTCTAACGCCTCTTATTATTTCTTTTGTTAGTTCATCGATATATCAGTTATTTGCTTCAGAAGCTATTGGTGGCTGGGAATTTATTGCAATTTCCGCTCCATTTATTACAATGATGTCAGCATTTTATTTCTTTTTATCATATTCAACCCTACTATTAATGGCTGTTGGTATAACATCAATATTATTAATGTTCTTTTCGATAAGACGACCTATTGATATCATATCATTCCTTGTTATTTATACTAGCTCTGTTTTGATTTGGAACCATATAATATTTAAAGAATTAGATATTTTTAATGACGAAAAAATCATTTCATCTTTTATTGACTATTCTTTCTCAGAAGAAATACCATCAAGATGTGATAACATAAAATCTAGACTCAGTCTCATTCATACTCAGAAAATCTTATTTATTGACCAAAATACTGTACTGATTGCAACTAGAAATACATCTGATACAAACAAACTTTATACTTTTAAAACTATAGATTGTACATACAGAAAAAATCGTTAATAAAACAAATAAATTTCAAACAATGCTTTCTTTTATATTAATGTATTTATGCGTATAATAAACCCAATAATTTAAAGATATAAATCCATTTACTATGCAACTAATACGCAGTATTCATCATTTTCCACGTAATTTTTCCCCTTGTGCCTTAACCATCGGCAATTTTGACGGTATTCATTTAGGGCATCAAAAAATCTTAACACATCTGAAAGAAAAAGCTCGGGCGTTAAATTTACCCACTGTCGTGATGATTTTCGAGCCACAGCCTCGGGAATATTTTCAAGGCGAAAAAGCACCAGCAAGATTAATGCGATTGCGAGATAAGTTACATTACTTTCAACAAGCCAACATAGATTATGTTATCTGTGTTAAATTTGACCGCACTTTCGCAGAACAAACCGCACAAGATTTTATTAGCGAATTATTAGTCAATAAACTCAACGTAAAATTCTTAAGCATTGGGGATGATTTCCACTTTGGGCAAGCCCGACAAGGCAATTTTGCATTACTGCAACAATCCGGTCAGCAATATGGATTTGAAGTGGAAAATAACCGCACTTTTTGCTTAGATCAATTACGTATTAGCAGTACCGCCATTCGCCAAGCACTGGCAGAAGATCGACTGGTTGATGCCGAAAAATTACTAGGTCGCCCTTATCGCATTTGGGGCAAAGTGATTCATGGCAAAAAATTAGGGCGTACGCTTGGTTTCCCTACCGCCAATATTCATTTACATCGCCAAGTCAATCCCATTAAAGGTGTCTATGCCGTACGTGCAGAATTAAAAAATGGACAAATTGTACAGGGTGTTGCGAATGTCGGACAACGACCCACCATTAATGGCACAATACAATTATTAGAAGTACATCTGTTTGATTTTAATCAGCATTTATATGGACAGAATATTCAAATTGAATTTTGCTATAAATTACGCAATGAAATAAAATTCGCTAGCCTTGATGCTTTAAAACAGCAAATTCAACAAGATGAAGAAATTGCGAGAGCTTATTTTTCCGAACAATAATCCATAAAATAAAAGTGCGAGAAAATACAAAAATTTTCACCGCACTTTTACGCTAAATATCAGCCCAATTAATAATAAGAATGCTCACCACGTTGGTGTTCGGTCACATCTTTTGCCCCTTTTAATTCATTCGGGAACATGTCGACTAATTGTTTTTCCACACCGTCTTTTAAGGTGACATCCACCATGGAACAACCATTACAGCCACCGCCAAATTGTAAAATGGCATAGCCGTCATCAGTCAGTTCAATTAAGGTAATCCGTCCACCATGGCTCGCTAATTGTGGGTTAATTTGGGTTTGAATGACATAATCCACACGTTCGATTAGCGGTGCGTCATCTGATACCTTACGCATTTTGGCATTCGGTGCTTTTAAAGTTAATTGAGCCCCCAATTCTTCAGTCACATAGTCAATTTCCGCATCTTCCAAAAATGGCAAACTGACTTCATCTACAAAAGCAGAAAATGTGTCATATTGCATTTCGGTATCGGTTTCTTCCACCGCATTGGTTGGGCAATAAGAAACACCACATTCCGCACTCGGTGTACCAGGGTTCACCACGAAAATACGAATATTGGTCCCCTCTTCTTGTTGATCTAATAATTTACGAAAATGTGCCTGTGCAGCGGCTGAAATACTAATTTGTTGCATGTTTTTCCTTGCGTGTCTTTAATCTTACTTATTTAGTCGGAAATGATACGCTGAGATCGGCTTTTATGCAAATTTTATGTGCGAGCAAGCCCCCAAACTTGAATATGTGGTATCCCCATTTTGCGTAATTGTTTCGCCATTTCATTCATGGTTGAACCGGTGGTAATCACATCATCAATAAGACAAACTGAACGATAATTGCATTTTTTTATCTTATTTTGCACAATAAACGCATTTTTTAGATTATTACGCCGAGCTTTAGCGGTTAAACCACGCTGACTTGGGGTATGTTTCGTGCGTAACAACAAATCTTCTCGCATAGGAATGTTTAACCAGCGAGCCAACCATTTCGCCAATAATGCAGCTTGATTATAACCACGTCGCCAATGGCGAACATGATGCAGTGGCACCGGTAAAATCACATCTGGTAACGTTAACCCATGGGTTCGTCTGGCCTGTCGTACCGCCAAATAAAGCAAACGTGCCAAACTGCGATCTAACCAAAATTGCCCTTGGAATTTAAAACGGTGAATCAGCGTCGATAAGGGTTCCGCATAGCGTCCGATAATCACCATTTGTTGCCATGCCGGTTCCTGCTGTAAACATTTACCACAACGCAGTTCATCACGGATTAATTCTGCCCCACAGCAACCGCAATAGGCAAAACGGCGAATCTCCGCATTACAACGGCTACATAAGCCATGGGATCCTATGGCCAATTTTTGCTGACATTGCACACAACTCAAGCCAAACCAGTTCATTTTATCTTTTATCATTTAAGTGAATTTGTGATACTCTTACCGAAAAACCGAATGAACGCAATCATTGCTTGTTCAATTTGGAATCAAGATCACAAAATCAGGAGAATTATCATGGCTGATCCGCACATTAAATCCCCAATGGACGTTTTAGATAAACTGACCGTCTGTCTTTATCGTAGCGGTTTTGTTTTTGCGGCGATTTTCACCGCACTTTTACCCTATTATGAATTTGCGCACATTGGCCTGTTAGCCGCAGCGTTACTTTGTGCCTCATCCTTGCATATTTATCTCAAATCATTCCGTCTATTATTACAATTTGCCACATGGTTAGCCTTATTTTTCCAAATTATCGGCCAAACAGAATTGGCTCTTGGTGCAGCGTTGGTGACCTTGGGCGGACTTTGTTTTAAAGAATATTTTTGTTTCCGTATTTTTGCCTTGAATCTGATGCCGATTTTTGTGGCTTTATTATGGGTCACCAAAGTCATGCAAATCACCTTAGGATTACAAATTTTATGCGTAATTTGCACCGCACTTTTTACGGTGCTAGCCATTCAAAAATGGCGTATGCCGTTGCATTTTGATATTGGGGATAAAGGGAAATATCAAATTTAGCGAGATTGCACCCTTTTTTCGGCCTTTCATCTGGCAATCTGCAGATGAAAAGGCTATTATTATGACCTCTTTGATTAACATAACGTCGCACTTTACCCTATGCAGAAACTGAACATTATTTTCGCCGGCACACCCGATTTTGCCACCCAACATTTACAAGCCCTATTAAATTCTCAACATCATGTGATTGCGGTGTACACGCAACCGGACAAACCCGCCGGCCGAGGCAAGAAACTCCAAGCCAGTCCGGTCAAACAACTGGCCGAGCAATATCAATTACCCATTTATCAACCAAAATCCCTGCGCCAAGCGGAGGCGCAAGCCGAATTAGCCAATCTCAAGGCGGATGTGATGGTAGTGGTGGCTTATGGTTTAATTTTACCTTTAGCCGTGTTGCAAGCGCCTAAGTTTGGTTGTTTAAACGTGCATGGTTCAATCTTGCCTCGTTGGCGTGGTGCCGCACCCATTCAACGGGCCATTTGGGCGGGCGATAAACAAACGGGCGTCACCATTATGCAAATGGACGTAGGGCTAGACACCGGTGATATGTTGCACAAAGTCTATTGTGATATTGCGCCTAATGAAACCGCCGCAACGCTCTATCATAAATTGGCAGAATTGGCGCCCCCTGCGCTGATTGAGGTATTGGATAATTTAACCAATGGAAAATTTCCCTCAGAAAAACAACAAGATAGCCAAAGTAATTATGCAGAAAAACTGAGCAAAGAAGAGGCCCAATTAAATTGGACGTTGTCAGCGGAACAGTTAGAACGGAATATTCGTGCCTTTAATCCCGCTCCGATGGCGTTTCTCACACTCTCCCATCAGGGGCAAGAAGAACGCATTAAAATTCATCAAGCGACCTGTTTGCCACATCAGGATAAAACAGCGGGCAGCATTATTGCGGTGGATAAACATGGCATTCAAATCGCCACCGCCCAAGGTGTACTTAATATTACCCAGTTACAGCCTGCGGGCAAAAAACCCATGTGGGTACAAGATTTTCTCAATGGGCGTGCCGATTGGTTTAAGGTGGGGGATATTTTATGACCGACACAAAAAAACCGACCAAAAACACCGCACTTTCGCACCCCATGGAAGTCAGAGCCGCCGCCGCACAAATGATGTTACAAGTGTTGGATCAAGGCAAATCCCTCTCTGCGCTCATGCCAGAAAAACAAGGCCAAGTAAAAGCACAGGATTTGCCCCTATTACAAGAAATCTGCTTTGGCATTTGTCGTGTTTTGCCTCGTCTGGAATGGATTATTCGCTTGCTCGTGGATAAACCGCTAAAAGGCAAAACACGGATCGTCCATTGTTTATTATTGGTCGGCTTGTATCAGTTACTTTACACCCGCATTCCGCCCCATGCGGCCATTAATGAAGTAGTAAATGCCACCAAAGCATTGAAATCTGAGGGTTTTCGTGGCCTGATTAATGGCGTATTACGCCGTTTCTTACGTGAACAAGACAACCTATTGGCCGTGGTGGATAAACATTGGCAAACCTATCACCCTGAATGGTTCGTGAATAAACTGAAAAAGGCCTATCCAAACTGGCGGGACATTATCGAGGCAAATAATCAAAAACCGCCAATGTGGATTCGGGTGAATGCACAACATTGTTCAGCGCAAGATTACCGCCAGCAATTACTCACCGAAACAGACTTAACCAGTTTTACGGATGACAATCCTTATGCGTTACGTTTAGCCAACCCTACCGCCGTACAAAATTTACCCCATTTTGCCGAGGGATGGCTGACCGTGCAAGATGTCCATGCACAATGGTCTGCTCTTCTCTTAGGGGGACAAAATGGCGAACTGATTTTAGACGCTTGTGCCGCCCCTGGGGGGAAAACCACGCATATTTTAGAATTGGCGCCGCAAGCCAAGGTGGTGGCGTTGGATGTAGAACAGAGCCGCTTAAAACGGGTGGAAGAAAATCTGGCACGGTTACATCAAAAAGCCCTCGTTATTTGCGGTGACGCAAGCCAACCCAAACAATGGTTACCAACCGTGGCAAAAGCGATTATCGGCAAACAAAGTGCGGTGCAATTTGATCGTATTTTATTAGACGCACCTTGTTCTGCCACTGGTGTGATCCGACGCCACCCTGATATCAAATGGTTACGTCAAGAAAGTGATATTGCCCCATTAGTCCAATTACAACAGCAAATTCTCACCGCACTTTGGGCCACCTTAAAGCCCAATGGCGTGTTACTCTATGCGACCTGTTCGGTGCTACCGGAAGAAAATGCGCAACAAATTGCTCGTTTTCTGGCCGAAAATAATAATGCGAAATTAGAAGATTTGCCCTTTGAACAGCAAAATATCGGCATCCAGTTTTTTCCCTCAGAACAAGGGGGAGATGGGTTCTATTATGCGAAATTAAGAAAAATTGCCCTGTAAAAGAAAATAAAAAAACCCGAACCATATGTCGGGTTTTTGTTTGCCAATTTATGATTATTTTTTCAATAATTCACGAATATCTGTTAATAATTCTTCCGTTGTTGGGCCGGCTGGGGCTTCTTCTACTGGTTTCTTCATTTTGTTAATGCCTTTCACCATCATAAAGATCGCAAATGCAATAATAATGAAATCAAACACATTTTGAATAAAGACACCGTAGTTTAAGGTCACGGCTGGGGTTTCGCCCACCGCTTCCGCTAATACGATTTTTAAATCTTTGAAATCCACACCGCCTGTGACAATACCTAAAACTGGCATCACCACATCAGCAACCAATGAACTCACGATCTTACCGAATGCGCCACCGATGATCACACCGACTGCCATATCAACAACATTACCACGCATCGCAAATTCGCGAAATTCTTTCATAAAGCTCATAATTTTTTCCTTTCTAAATAAATTGCTATTAAAGCCCGTGTATTATATAAATTTTATGCAATTTGTATAGCATTTTGTTTATTTTTTAGATAAAAAATGTGGTGGTTTGGAAAAGTTTCTCCATTTCGGAGACCTGTTTCTTATCCGCCAGATACACCACTACATGATCATTTTCTTCAATCACCAATTCTTTGCGAGCAATAATGACTTCCCCCGCACGTAACACCGCACCAATTAAGGCACTGTTAGGTAATTTTAGCTCACCCACTTTACGCCCAATAATATTTGAACTGGTTTTGTCACCATGTACCACCGCCTCCAAGGCCTCTGCGGTGCCGTGACGGAGAGAGGCCACGTTGATAATGTCCCCTTTTCGTACATGCCCTAATAACGCAGAAATCGTGGCTTGTTGCGGCGACACCACAATATCCACGGCGCCCCCTTGAATCAAGTTAATATAGGCCATGCGTTGAATCAAGACCATGACTTTTTTTGCCCCCAACCGTTTCGCCAATAGCGCTGACATAATATTGGCCTCGTCGTCACTGGTTAAGGAAATGAACACATCCATATTTTCAATTTGTTCTTCAAATAACAAACCATGGTCGGAGGCGTCACCATGAAAAACCAAGGTATTGGATAATTTCTCTGCTAATTGTGCCGCCCGTTCTGCATTACGTTCAATCAGTTTGACGGTGCAATTATTTTCTAATTTTTGCGCCACGGTTAACCCAATATTGCCGCCACCCGCAATCATAATGCGCTTATAAGAACGCTCTAAACGTTGTAATTCAGACATCACCGCTTTAATATGTTCGGTGGCACAAATAAAGGTGACTTCATCCCCCGCCTCAATAATGGTCGAGGCTTGTGGGCGAATGGCTTTATCTTGTCTAAAAATCGATACCACACGGCAATCAATATGCGGTAAATGCTCACGCAAAGCAGAAATGGCATAACCTACCAATGGGCCACCGTAATAGGCTTTACACACCACCACACTAATTTGTTTCTCGGCAAAATGCGCCACTTGCAAGGCGCCAGGGTAATTAATTAAGCGAACAATATCTTCCGTCACCAAGTTTTCTGGCGAAATAATATGGTCAATAGGAATCACATCCGGTGTAAATAATTTCTCTTTTTCACGTAAATATTCGGCATTGCGAATGCGTGCAATCTTGGTCGGCGTACGAAATAAGGTATAAGCAATTTGGCTGGCCACCATATTGGTTTCATCGGAATTCGTGACCGCCACTAATAAATCCGCATCCGTAGCGCCCGCCTCACGTAAAACACGTGGCGAGGAGGCAGAACCAATCACCACGCGCAAATCAAACTTATCTTGTAAGCTACTGGTATTCGCCTCATCATTATCGACTAAGGTGATATCGTTATCTTCGCTGACTAAATTTTCCGCCAAGGTTGTCCCCACTTGGCCGGCTCCAAGAATAATTATTTTCACAGGAATTCCTATTTTCGTTCTAACACTAAAGGTTGTATGCCTATATTAACAGAATTTAAACCGCACTTTAACTGTTCAATTTGCTGACAAATCCGATCCGTCACGGATTCGGCTTGCGCCATGTCTTGTGGCGTAATACCCTCAGGGGCTTTTTGAAATAAAATTGCATCTAATAAACGCTCGGCGTGCATGCCGTGACGGCAGTAATGTAATACGCCTTTTTCATTGAACAAGGTGGCTACCCCACTGATTTTGGTCGTGGCAATTCCTAAGGCGCCGTCTTCACCGCCAAAACGTTTAAACAATGTCTCTTGTGGAAAACCACCGCAAGCCAGAAAAAATGAACGCCGAAAAACCACATTGCCACCACAAGTCATTC
Source organism: Lonepinella sp. BR2357 (assembly GCF_051851525.1). Taxonomy (NCBI): domain Bacteria; kingdom Pseudomonadati; phylum Pseudomonadota; class Gammaproteobacteria; order Pasteurellales; family Pasteurellaceae; genus Lonepinella; species Lonepinella sp. BR2357. The sequence goes on from NZ_JBPDVG010000009.1 coordinate 93,947, forward strand.
GCATATGTTGCCAAGCAAAATCAAACTTAGGGTGATTCGCATAACGTTCTGCCAAATTAATCGGCGTTAAAGCCAAACGTACCACGGAAATATCAGGACGGAATGCAAATACCGCACTAGCCACTTCCAATGCCCCTTGTTCATAGGCATCATCTGCATCTAAAAAGGCAATAAATTCCACCGCACTTTGTAACGCTCCCCAATTTCGTGTTTTCGCCACACCGCTATTTTTGGGCATCTGTTCCACTTGGATTTTATTGGGGAATTGTTGGGCTAGTTGGTTCGCTAATGTTAATGTCTGATCGCTAGAGGCATCATCAATGAGCCATAAGGTGCCTAACTGAGGTTGATTTAACACCGATTTTACCGCACGTTCTAAAGTCTGTTCCGCATTATAACAGGGAATGATGACATCAATTTGGGGCAAGTTCATATAAAATCCATCCATAAAAAAACGCTCTCAATCGAGAGCGTCTATTATATTATTTTTTCGCTTTAAGTACACGCTGTGCGAAAATCGTTACCCCTGCGGCAAAGACTATCAGCCCGAGAATCTCGGCGGTGCCGCCCCAGTTTTCTAGGTTGAGTGCGAGCGGTGCGTCAGACCCACCGGAAGTGACCGAGCCTGCGATAATAAAGGCAAGAAGTACCCCGATTAAACTTTCCCCCACGATTAAACCCGCAGCAAATAACGTCCCTGAGCGTTCCGCTTTTTTCTTAAGTTCATCGGCATTCTTGCCAGAACGTTTCGCATAGCTGTCTAAATGACGATTCGTCAACCAAGCCAATATCGCCCCAATAATTAATGGTGCATTAATTGACGGCGGTAAATAAATCCCCATACCGATCGCTAAGGCAGGTAACGCAAAACGATTGTTAGAGGATTTTTTCAATAACGCATCAATGATAATCACCACCACACCTAAACCAATACCAAAGAAGATATAACCCCATTCTAAGTTATGGGAGAAAATACCGTTAGCAATAGTCATCATTAAGGTTGCTTGCGGTGCAGAAAGCACTTGACTTGGATCCATTCCCTCACGTGGTACAGCACCCGTAAATCCATAAGAATAATAGAGAATATCAAGCACCGGTGCAATCACTAACGCTCCAACAATGACCCCAATAATTAAGGCAACCTGTTGACGCCAAGGGGTGGCATGAATCAGATAACCCGTTTTTAAATCTTGTAAGTTATCGTTAGAAATGGCTGCCGTACAGATCACGATAGAACAGCTAAATAAGGTCAACGCCGTTAAGAATTTTTGACCGTCAGCGGTATCTAATAAGCCAGCAGATGAACCAATTAACATTAACACAATGGCCGTGATAACCACGGAAATAATACCGATACCGGAAATTGGGCTAGAGGATGACCCCACCAAACCGGCCATATAACCACAAGCTGCGGCGACTAAGAAACCGATCACAAAGGCCAATAACGTACAAACCACAATTAACGTAATGGCGACTGCAGGTTCAATACCAACCGGTTCTAAGAAACTATATAAGGCTAATACAATCAAGACCACGGAAACCAAGCTGATATAAATCATGGCTTTCGGTGATAAATCTTGCGTAGTGCGGTCATTATTTTTGAAGTTTGGATCTCTTAACGCACGGAATGATTGAATCATCCCTTGTGCCATAGGCTTCATTAACATCAATAATGTCCAGATAGCAGCAACACCGATGGTGCCCACCCCGATAAAGCGGACTTTACTTTTCCAAATACTCACCGCATAGCCGACCATATCCGCATCGACAGGCATTGGCGAAGCAGAGGTAAAATATGGCACCGCAATACCCCATGCAATGAAGATACCGAGTAGAATCGCAATACCGCCTACGATACCAACCAAATAACCGGCACCTAACAAGGCGAGTGAAAAGCCCATTGGCACTTGGAAAATCGCATTACCACCTTTAAACCAAAGGCTTGCACCGTCTGCAATCACACGTAATCCATTGGTCGCAAATCCCACCACTGCAGCAATCACACCACCGGTGGCAATTTCTTTAATGCCACTGTCACCAGAATGATCATCACCGGCTTTCAAAATTTCAGCCGCAGCGACGCCCTCTGGATAAGGTAAATCACTTTTGACCACCATCACATGACGCAATGGCACGGTGAAAATTACCCCAAGCACCCCACCAGAGATACAGATCAATAAGGTTTGCCAAAATGGAAAGCCTTGCCAGTAACCCATCATTAACATGGCTGGCAACACGAAGATCACCGAAGATAAGGTGCCCGCAGAGGAGGCTTGGGTTTGCACCATGTTATTTTCAAGAATATTGGCATCTTTGAAAAATTTTAACACTGCCATAGAAATCACGGCAGCTGGAATAGAAGAAGCGAACGTTAAGCCCACTTTCAGCCCCAAATAAACGTTTGACGCCGTAAACACGACGGTAATTAACGCCCCGAGAATCGTTCCTCGTAGTGTTAATTCTTTTAATGAAAGATCATTGCTTGACATATAAATTATCCCTTAATATAAAAAAACCTCGGTATCTTACTGTAATTTACGCCGTAAAAAAAGCATAAATATCGTTATATAACAATTAATCAATTTTATTTAATAAAATTTAATTAATTTAACGAATTTTTATATTTTTTCTAAATAATCACGCAAAGCATAAATAGCAACTAAATTACGACTCTCACAAAAATCAGGATTGTTCAGTAATTCATCTAATTTTGCCAAAGGGAAACGCAGAATGTCTAACGGCTCCGGCTCATCACCCTCTAATTTTGATGGATAAAAATCTCGTGCCACTAAAATGTGCATTGGGCTGTTCATAAAAGTTAAATTAGAATTGACCGTGCGTAAATGAATAAACTGTTTGGCGCCCAAGCCCAGTTCTTCTTGCATTTCACGGTTGGCACTTTGTTCAATGGTTTCCTCTTTTTCCATCAACCCTTTGCAGAAACCCAACTCATAACGCTCAGTTCCCATGGCGTATTCTCGTACCATTAACAGATCGTCGCCATCAATCGGCAACACCATCACCGCCGCCCGACTGGCAGGCTTAAAACGCTCATAAGTGCGGTGAATTCCATTGGAGAATTTGAGATCCACCGATTGAATGGTAAAAATACGGGATTGACAAGCAGTTTGAATATTCAAAATTTGTGGTAAGGTTTTTTCAGAAAATAGGGGCATTTTGCGATCTCTCGTTTTACAAAAAATAAGAATAACGATACCATAAACAGCGAACAGATTTAAGGGAAAATCATGGCAAAAGGTAAATCAAATAAATCACAGGCACAACCAGACGATAATGATGTTCGTCTTGATAAATGGTTATGGGCAGCACGCTTTTATAAAACTCGCACCATTGCCAAAGAAATGATTGACGGCGGCAAAGTGCATTACAATGGACAACGCACGAAGCCAAATAAAAGCGTAGAAATTGGGGCAAGCATTAAATTACGTCAAGGCAATGATGAAAAAGAGATAAAAGTCACCGCACTTTCCACGCAACGCCGTGGTGCTCCCGAAGCACAATTGCTATATAGTGAAACAGAACAAAGCGTGATAGCACGAGAAAAAATGGCGGTAGCTCGCAAAATGAATATGATGCCACACCCTGATCGTCGTCCCAACAAGAAAGAACGCCGAGAACTTATTCAATTTAAACATCAGTAACCAAATCACAAAAAGTGCGGTAAAATACACCGCAGTTTTTACAAGGAACCACAAAAGAACATGACCGATTACTTAAAAGACCCTCACAAAGATAATGACAAACTGTATCGTTACCTCTTCCAAAACCGTGCTGTACGTGGCGAATGGGTGCGGATTAACCAAAGTTTTATCGATACCTTAAATACCCATCATTACCCCAAAGCCGTACAAAACTTACTTGGCGAAATGCTGGTCGCCACCACCTTACTCACCGCTACACTAAAATTTAACGGCAATATTACCGTGCAAATTCAAGGCGACGGTCCGTTAAAATTAGCCTTAGTCAATGGTTCCGATAGCCAACAAATCCGTGCGTTAGCTCGCTTGCAAGGCGAAATTAGCGACAAAATGAGCTTGCAACAAATGATTGGCAAAGGCGTGTTAGTGATCACCATTGCGCCAAACGAGGGCGAACGCTATCAAGGTGTGGTCGCCTTAGACAAACCGACCATTACCGAGTGCCTAGAAGATTATTTCATGCGTTCCGAACAGCTACAAACGCAATTAATTATTCACACCGGTGAATTTGAGGGTAACCCCGTTGCGGCTGGCATGTTGTTACAAATTATGCCAGATGGTCAGGGTTCACCGGAAGATTTTGAGCATTTAGCCACGCTCACCACCACCGTCAAACCCGAAGAAATTTTCGGCTTATCGGCGGAAGAAATGCTGTACCGTTTATATCACGAAGAAAGTGTTGAAGTGTACCCTGCTCAACCTATCGCCTTTCATTGCGGTTGTTCCGCCGAACGTTCAGGCTCTGCTTTAATGTTAATTTCAGAGGCGGAGATAGATGAAATCCTAGCAGAACATAATGGCAGCATTGATATGCAATGTGAATGTTGCGGCACCCATTATTTCTTTAATAAAGAAAAAATTGCGCAACTTAAGGCGCAATAATTTACCCATTTAAAAGGATAACCATGTCAGAACAAATTTATGGCATTCATGCCGTGAGTGCCTTTTTACAACGTACACCTGAACGTATTATTGAAGTGTTAGTACTTAAAGGCCGTGAAGATAAACGCTTACAGCCTTTACTCAATGACTTACACAAATTAGGCATTACGGTGCAATTTCTCAATCGTCAAAGTTTGGATAACAAAGCCAACGGTGAAGTACATCAAGGCATTATTGCCCGAGTGCAAGCAGCCAAAGAATTAAATGAAAACGATCTGGATCAGATTTTGCAAAACAAACAAAATCCGTTTTTACTCGTGTTAGACGGCGTGACTGATCCACATAATCTCGGCGCTTGTTTACGGACCGCCGATGCCGCAGGTGTGGATGCAGTGATTGTACCGAAAGATAAATCGGCTCAATTAACTTCAGTGGCTCGTAAAGTGGCTTGTGGTGCGGCGGAAACGATTCCCTTAGTTCGGGTGACAAATTTAGCGCGTACCTTGCGAGAACTACAGCAAGATCACAATATCTGGGTGATTGGTACGGCGGGCGAAGCCACAGAAACCCTATATCAAACCAAATTAACAGGCGCTATTGCCTTAGTGATGGGCGCCGAGGGTGAGGGCATGCGACGCTTAACTCGTGAATGCTGTGATCAGTTAGTGAGCATTCCCATGGCAGGATCGGTTTCATCCCTTAACGTTTCCGTCGCTACGGGGGTGTGTTTGTTTGAGATTGTGAGACAGCGATTAGGTTAACCCACCAAAATCCTAAACAACGGCATATCCCAACTTTCTACGGGAAGTTGCTCAACTTGTTGACATTGATGTGCCAAGCCCACGGGGATAAACGATTTCTGTTGCCAATCTTGTAGCGTGCGGTCGTAAAAGCCGCCGCCCATGCCTAAACGATTACCTTGTTGGTCAAAAGCGACCAGAGGGGTAAAAATCATATCCAGTTGCGCCACGGGCAACACATTTTGTACGTTTAACTGCGGTTCAAAAATGCCGAATTTATTGGTAATTAACGGCGTGTCAGGGCGATGTTGTAAAAAAAGCAGATGCCCCGCACAGAAAGGGTGCAACACGGGCAGATAGACTTTTTTGCCTTGCTCCCATAAGGTTTCAATCAATAATTGCGTGGAAATTTCACCGTCAAAAGACAAATATAACGCAATATTTTGGGCTTGGCGTTGTTCAATTAAAGTCACGGCTTGTGCGGTAATCCGTTGCTCTGCTTGCGCTTGTTCAAGTGCGGTTAGATTTTTTCGTGTTTTTCGCATGTGTTGACGAAGATCTTGACGAAGTTGAGCGATATTTTGTGATGGCATAAGCAATATTGATATGAGGTTTGAAAGGCCCCGAGATGCCGTTGCGGGTGGTCGGTCCTTGAACCCGACGGTTCAAGGGAGTCAGTTTTAGTCATTTTTAGGCTTCTTAACTTTGTTACAAGAACAAATTAAGCCTGCACACCAATAACACAGAGAACCAACTCGAAGTATGTAAGTATCGGCTCAGGGACGTAACCCTTTGGCGAACATCTCAGGTAATCTTTGAATTATACTAACGCAAATTCCGCCGCTTGACTAGCATTTATTTCAGCTAACAAAGCAGATTTATTGAATTTCATACGCAGGCTGTTGATTTGTTGTGCGAGTTAAAATATTTTCTAAAGAGGCAGATAATTGCTGAATCTGATCTTGCAACACTTTCTCCATCAAATTGTTTTTTTGCTTTTCTTGCAACAATTCAAAACTTAAATTCAACGCCACAATATTTACCGCACGATCCACTTGCACGGTTTGCATGCGTTCTTTCATTTCGCTGACACGTACATCCAGCAATCTTGCTGCCTCACGCAAGTCATCATGCTGTTCTTCAGGGACATTTAATAAAAAAATCTGCCCTAACAAATTTAATTCAATCTTTTTTAATGCCATATTCTCACCATTCCTTGAATTTTTTGTTATTATGCCACAGAGAAAGATTTTATGTCATGAATAATCTGTTAGAATTAACGGATATTCATTAACGGGGAAAAATATGATCGACTATTTTCAACTGAACCAAAAACTTAAATCTGCCAGTATCGCCCTGTCTGCTGCCGAATTGCACGGATTTCTCAGTGGGCTGATTTGTGGTGGATTAGATGATCAAAGTTGGCAACCCTTGCTTTATCAATTTACCAACGATAATCACGCCTATCCCACCGCCTTATTAAATGACGTCACCGAAATCTATGCCAAAATTAACCGCACTTTAAGCGATATTGACGGCTTTAATTTTGAATTATTATTGCCGAACGAAGACGCTGATATTTTTGCACAAGCCGATGCCTTATGCGAATGGGCGAATCACTTTTTATTGGGTTTAGGTTTAGTGCAAACCCAATTAGACAAAGAAAAAGGCGAAATTGGTGAGGCCATTGATGATTTGCATGACATCTGCCAATTAGGCTATGATGAACAAGATGATCCGGAAGAATTAGCCGAAGCCTTAGAAGAAATTATTGAATATGTTCGGACGATTGCGGCCTTGTTTTATACGCATTTTCGCCCGTTTGAGAAAACCAAACCCACGATTCACTAGGAGGAAAATGATGGATTTAGCCTATATGCACGCCATTCCAAAAGAAGAATTTATTCAACACCGTGCAACCTTATTCGCAGAAATGGAAGATGATTCAAGTGCGGTGATTTTTTCATCAAAAGAAGTATTTCGTAATAGCCATTGTACTTATCCATTTCGTCAAGATAGCTATTTTTGGTATCTCACAGGATTTAATGAGCCTGATGCGGTGTTAGTGTTAAGTAAAAAAAATCAGCAATTTTCTACCGCACTTTTTCTCCGTCCGTCTGATCCTGAACGAGAAACTTGGGACGGCAGACGATTAGGTCTTGAAAAAGCAACGCAAGCCTTACAAATCGATCGGGCGTTTAATATCAGTGAATTGAAACAACAACTACCTAGCTTATTGTCTGGTGCCAAAACCGTTTATTTTTTACAAGGATTAGATGGTCGCTCCGCTGACGATGCGTTTATGCAAAATTTATTGTCTGAATTAAGCGTGACAGAATTTACCCCATTACAACCGATATTAGATGAAATGCGTTTATTCAAATCTGAAAATGAAATTCGCATTATGCAACAAGCAGGACAAATAACTGCACTCGCCCATATGCGTGCCATGAAAGAAGCCCGTGCCAATCGTTTTGAATATGAAATTGAAGGTGAAATATTGCATGAATTTAGTCGCTTTGGGGCGAGAGGGGCATCTTATAATAGTATTATCGGTGGTGGCGAAAACGCCTGTATTTTGCACTACGTTGAAAACGATCACCCACTTAAAGATGGTGATTTATTGCTCATTGATGCAGGCTGTGAGTTTGCCATGTATGCAGGCGATATTACCAGAACATTCCCAATCAACGGCAAATTTAGCCCAGCACAACGGGAAATTTATGAGATCGTGCTAAAAGCTCAAAAACGGGCGCTTGAAATCTTAGTCGCAGGCAATTCTATTCAACAAGCCAATGATGAAGTGGTGCGAATTAAAACCGAGGGTTTAGTCCGTTTAGGTATTTTAAAAGGCAACGTGGACGAACTCATTGCCAATCAGGCGTACAAAGAATTTTATATGCACGGCTTAGGGCATTGGTTAGGGTTAGATGTGCATGATGTCGGCAGTTATAGCAACGGCACACACAATGTGGATAGAAATTCCAAAATCAGAGACCGCACGTTACAACCTGGCATGGTGTTAACGGTTGAACCAGGCTTATATATTTCGTCAAAATCGGATGTACCTGAACAATATAAAGGTATTGGCGTACGCATTGAAGATAATATTTTAATTACCGAAACAGGGAATAAAATCTTTACTTCTGCTGTGCCAAAAGAGATTGATGAGATTGAGGCATTAATGGCGGAAAGATAATTGAAACTAAAACAAAGGCTTGCAATCGCAAGCCTTTTTGTTATCTATTTACCATTATTGCAAAACGGAAATATCCGCCACTTGCAAGAATAAATCTTGTAACGCTTTCAAAATAGCTAAACGGTTTTGGCGAAGTTTTTGATCATCCGCATTCACCATCACGTTATCAAAGAAATTATCTACTGGCTGACGAAGATTGGCTAATTCATCTAGCACTGCACTGTAATCGCCTTTGGCAATTAACGGTTGTACTGCTTGTTGCAAGGCTACCACATTGTCTGCTAAGGTTTTTTCCACAGGTTCAACGCAGGCAGAAAGATCGATATTGCCAATTTCAATATCCGCTTTAGCCAGAATATTGCTCACCCGTTTATTGGCAGCTGCCAAGGCTTCCGCTGAATCCAATGTGCGGAAATGCGACACGGCACGAACGCGGGCATCAAAATCCGCTGGACGAGTTGGACGGCGAGCCAGAACGGCTTGAATTTCGTCCACCGCAATACCTTCATCTTGATACCACGCACGGAAACGACCGAGCATAAAGTCCACAACGTCATCAATTAATTCCTGTTTGGTAACAATTCGCCCTTCTTCCCCTCTTGTAAATGGAGTACAGTCATCTGGTAATGGGTTTAATTTCGAAAATAATTTAGAATTCTTTATTTTTTTATCATCTTGATCTTTATAAATATCAACAGCTGAACGGACTAATCTTACTAAATCAAGAGGCAAATTTTTCTCTACAATAATTCGTAATGTTCCCAATGCCGCACGGCGTAACGCAAATGGGTCAGCACTGCCTTTCGGGGCTTGCCCGATACCGAAAATGCCTGTTAAGGTATCAATTTTATCCGCCAACGCCACCGAACAAGCCACTAAGGAATTTGGCAAATTATCGCCTGCAAAACGTGGCATATATTGTTCATTTAACGCCACCGCCACGTCTTCATCTTCACCATCGTGACGAGCATAGTGCATTCCCATTACGCCTTGCGTGTCGGTAAATTCAAACACCATATTGGTCATTAAATCGCATTTTGACAGCAAGCCCGCACGTTTGGCTTTTGCCACATCCGCCCCAATTTGAGCGGCGATTTCACCTGCCAACTGTTCAATACGAGCGGTTTTATCACGCAATGTGCCAAGCTGTTGTTGGAATAACACGGTTTCTAAACGTGGCAAACGATCTTCCAAACGTTGTTTTAAATCGGTTTTGAAGAAAAATTCCGCATCCGTCAAACGTGGACGCACCACTTTTTCGTTACCTTCAATAATCGCCGTTGGATCGGCTGGATTAATGTTGGAAACAAAAATAAAGTGTGGTAATAATTTGCCGTTTTTGTCGTAAATTGGGAAATATTTTTGGTCGCCTTTCATCGTGTAAACCAGTGCTTCCGCTGGCACAGCTAGGAAACGCTCTTCAAATTTAGCGGTTAATACATTCGGATATTCCACCAGTGAAGTCACTTCATCTAACAAATCTTCATCAATATCCGCCACACCACCAAGTGCGGTGGCTTTTTCCTGAGATTTTGCCAGAATAATCGCTTTACGTTCATTGAAATCCGCAATCACTTGACCACGCTCCGCTAAAATTTGTGGATATTCATCAGCGTGCTGAATGTCAAATTCACGCTCGCCTAAAAAGCGGTGTCCACGAATGGTGCGACCGCTTTTTACGCCTAAAATTTCACCGTCAATCAATTCTGAACCGAGCAACATGGTTACCGTATGCACCGGACGAATAAACTGCACGGTTTTATCTGCCCAACGCATTGGTTTTGGAATGGGCAATTTCGCCAGTGCGACTGCGACCAAATCAGGTAAAAGATTTTTGGTGGCTTGACCTTGTTGTACGGCACGATGTACTAACCATTCGCCTTTGTCAGTCGCCACACGCTCCGCTTGATCCACAGTAATGCCACAGCCTCTCGCCCAGCCTTCGGCTGCTTTGGTCGGATTGCCATTGGCATCAAACGCCGCTGCAACCGCAGGCCCTCGTTTTTCAATTTGCTTGCTTGGCTGTTCGGTCGCCAAATCCGCCACTTTCAACGCCAAACGGCGTGGGGCGGCGAACCATTGTAAATTAGTGAATGTTAAACCTGCTTGATTCAGCTCGGCGGTGAAATTCTCCGCAAAAGCCGTAGCAAGGGTTTTTAACGCTTTCGGTGGCAACTCTTCAGTGCCGATTTCTAGTAGGAAGTTTTTGGTTGTCATTTATTTAGGTTCTCATTTATTTAAAATAGCTTTATATCGGTATCTACGTTTAAGATTACACAAATTCATATTGAATTCGAATTTATTATTCTCATATGATTCCTTTAAATCCGAAAGTTCTTCTTCATAAAAAACCTCATCTATGTCATTCAAAAATTCTACTTTATAAATCGATTTATCATTTTTTACGATACCAACCCTAAAGATTTCTGAACCACAAGAGCCATTAAAAGAATCACCACTAAAATCATTATTTAAATCAAACCTCTCATTTCTATAATATAAATTTAATACGAAAAGTCCAGCTAAAGCATTAATTAAACTTTCTAAGTTTGCTTTTTTAAAGCTTTCCTTATCTCGTTTATTATGCTTAATTGCTTGATATGCTATCAACCACTTTTCACTACTTGTTCCTCTTTTATGAGCTTTTCTTAAGGGGGTGATTAAATCTGTACTAAAATGAATATTGTTATGTACTATTTTTACCACTTTCTTACCTAAATCCCATTGAGAATTTAGGTAAGCCATACAGTCTGTATCAAAATATACTCTTTCATCATCAGGCTTTGAACCACCATTTTTAAAATATAACTCTTTAGATAAAGATTCAAATTCCACGCAAATCCTAATAATCAGCTCAGAAATTTTTAGTGAATACGTATTCTTATTTTCATCACTAAAATGTATAAAATTAGATAGTTCAATTACTTCTTTTTCTAAGTTTTTATACATAAACCAGTATAAATTATTCATATAACAGACCTTATCTAGTTATTTCAATATTTATAATTTAAATACTATCTCGCCATTTTCCCATACCAACACTGGAATGCCAACATAGCCATTCGCCTTTTTCGCTTCAAAAACAGGTTCACTATCGTGCAATTTCAAAAACGCTTTTAAATTCGGCATATTCGCGGAGATATCGGCTTCAATATAATCAATATTGCGTGCTTTTAACTCAGCAACAAATGGTGCGGTGTCTGGGCAATGTCAGCTAAAGTATAAAATCGGTTTTATTGTTGCTCCTTTTTGAATTGTGCAATCACTGATTGCAAAATCTCAATTATCCACGCACTGCGTGGACAATCTCGCCTTAGTAATCCGTTCTTCCAACTCTTTCTCCGTTGGCAAAAACGGTAAATACTTGGCACTAAATAACTGCTTGCGATCTGCCAAAACTGAATATTTCGCCACCGCTTCGCTTTTTTCGCTACATAATACTAAGCCGATAGTTGGATTATCATCCGCTCCTTTAATTTCTTGATCAAATAAGCGAACATAAGTATCCATTTGCCCCACGTCTTGATGTTTTAATTTACCGATTTTTAAATCAATCAACAAAAAGCATTTGAGTTTGAAATTGTAAAACACCAAATCAATGTAAAAATCTTCATCATCAAAACGAATTCGTTTTTGGCGTTCCACAAAAGCAAAACCTTTGCCAAGCTCCAACAAAAACAGTTGCAAATTGTTAATAATGGCTTGCTCAACGTCATCTTCTTGATAGCTACCATCTTGTAAATTTAAGAAATCCAAAATATAAGGATCACGCAAATAATCTTCGATGGTTTCTTTTAGCTCTGCGGTTTTCTGTTCCGCTTCGATCATCACTGGCGTTTTGTTTTGGCTTGCTAATAAACGTTCGTAATACAACACAGAAATTTGGCGATCTAAGGCTCGAGCTGACCAACTTTGCTCAATAGCTTCATTCATATACCACAGACGAGCCTGCTCATTTTCCACTCGAAGTAAGCGGCGATAGTGAGTCCAACCTAATTCGGGTCTCACTGAGTCCCGAATTGGAAAGGCCATAAAAAATTGTCGCATTTTGCGTAAATTTCGCTCATCAAATCCCTTGCCAAACATCTCCGTTAAGCGTTCAGAAAGATCTTTTAGTACATATTTTCCGTACTCCGCACGGCTTTCGCCCTGCTGTTCATCTTCTACAATCAAACGCCCAATCTGCCAATAAGACTGCACCATCGCCACGTTGACCGTTTGGCGAACTTGGTTTCTTGCCTGGTGAATAATCTCGGCAATTTGGCTAAATAGTGTATTGTTGGTTTGTGGCAAATTCGGCATTTTGTTTCTCTATTTAGATTTTGCAATCCGTGCTGGCACAATTCGAGACGCACTGCGTCCCGAATCTCACTTACTTCTTACAGCCCGGGAACCCTAAGGCTTCACGACTGGCATAATAAGCCTCCGCCACACCTTTGGTCAGCGTGCGAATACGCAAAATATAACGCTGACGTTCTGTCACCGAAATCGCTTTGCGTGCATCCAGCATATTAAAGCTATGTGCGGCTTTTAAAATGCGTTCGTAAGCAGGCAATGGCAATGGTTTTTCTAATTCTAACAAGGCTTTGGCTTCTTTTTCGTAATGGTCAAAACATTGGAATAAAAAGTCAGTGTCAGCGTATTCAAAGTTATAAGTAGATTGCTCCACTTCGTTTTGGTGGAACACATCGCCGTAAGTGGTTTTGCCCAGTGGACCGTCTGAATAAACCAAATCATACACGCTGTCCACACCTTGAATATACATCGCCAAACGCTCTAAACCGTAGGTGATTTCGCCTGTGACAGGACGACATTCTAAACCGCCCACTTGTTGGAAATAGGTGAACTGGGTCACTTCCATTCCGTTCAACCACACTTCCCAGCCTAAGCCCCACGCCCCTAAGGTTGGGTTTTCCCAGTTATCTTCCACGAAACGAATGTCGTTTTGCGTTGGGTCAAAACCGAGCATTTTTAGGCTGTCTAAATAGAGTTCTTGAATATTATCAGGGGACGGCTTGATGACTACTTGGAATTGATAATAATGTTGCAAACGGTTTGGATTTTCGCCGTAACGACCGTCTGTTGGACGGCGTGATGGTTGTACATAAGCAAATGCCATTGGCTCAGGTCCTAAGGCACGCAATGCGGTCATTGGGTGGCTTGTTCCAGCCCCCACTTCCATATCAAAAGGCTGTACAATGGTTGCCCCTTGTTTCGCCCAGTAATCTTGCAGGGCTAAAATCATCCCTTGGAATGTTTTTACGTTAAATGTTGTTGTCATAAGTTATCTCAAAAAATAATGAAAATTTGCACCGCATTATACGGGAAAATTGATGAATATAAAACGGTTATAAATCACCAAAACACACTTGTAATGCGGTAATTGCCGTTAAAGCGGCGGTTTCGGTGCGTAATACTCGCTTGCCAAGCAAAATGTCGGTAAAGCCTTGTTGTTTTGTCTGCTGAATTTCTTGTGGCGACAAACCGCCCTCCGAGCCAATCAACAACCGCACACCAGCCGCAGGAATTTGCGGCAAAGTTTTAATGGAATAATTGGCTCTTGGGTGCAAATTGAGCTTTAACGTGCCATCTTGCTCCGCACACCAATCTTGCAACTTCATCATCGGACGAATTTCAGGCACCACATTTCGCCCACATTGTTCACAAGCCGCAATAGCAATTTTCTGCCACTGCTGAATTTTTTTCTCCATCCGCTCTGCATCCAACTTCACGCCACAACGTTCTGACCAAAGTGGCGTGATCACATTCACGCCCAATTCTACGGATTTTTGAATCGTAAATTCCATCCGTTCGCCACGAGAAATGACCTGTCCTAAATGGATTTTTAACGGGCTTTCTCGGTCATCCAGTTGACGATCTAAAATGGTTACGCTGACATTTTTTTTACTGCTTTCAGTAATTTCGGCAGAATAACAATAATTTGAGCCATCAAACAGCGCTAATTTTTCGCCCACTTGCATACGCAATACTCGCCCAACATGATTGGCGGCCTCTTCGCTCAGTTGGCATTGCGTTTGATTTCCTAAAGGTTCGGGGTGATAGATTCTGGGTATTCTCATGGTTATTTCATATTTTTCATCAAGTCTCGCTATAATAAAGCAAAGTGCGGTGAAAAAAAACAAGGTTTTTTAAGGTTATTCGTAATTCAAATAAAAAAGTTCTGCACAAGACAGAACTTCTTTTTGAATAAGGGATGGCACGATAGATAGCAAATGCCGACGGTGATTATTCCACGTAACGACTAATTGCCCCCGCAATTTCCGTATCTTTATATAAGGCAGACACAACATCTTTTAAGGTGGCATCTAAGGATTTTTGAATATCGTTATTGTTCACACCTAATGCGCCTTCATCAATGCGACTTGCGCCGAAGTTTTTGGTGAAATTGCCTTTGATACCTTGCACATGCACTTCTAACTGCACTCTGGAACTGATTTTATGGCGAATATTGCCCTCTTCGACTTTGGCATAAAATTCTTTCACCGTCACAAGCACATTGGTATTCACGCCATTTGTGGCTAAACGGAAACCTTTTGCGTTCAAGTCTTGTTGTACCACTTGTTGAAATAATTTTTCCACTGCTGGCGAAGAATAAAGTTTAAATAATGCACTATTCAGGGTGTAACTTGACACCTCGGTTTGACTCCGTCCGTCTTTACTCACCACATTCACAATGGCTTTTTGATTTTGCGTATTAAATGCGGTGGTGGCCGTTGGGGACTGAGGATTAAAGGTTAAGGTATTGCTCGGCGTGGAAGAACAGCCGGCTAATAAAAGGGCCCCTAAGGCGAATGCCCCCCATGAGAATTTTTTAATCAATGTCATAATTGCTCCTTTTAGTAAGATGAAATTTATATGCACATATTCTTGCAAACTTCGTCAATAATGTATAGCCTTTGCGTAAAATTTTATGATAGGAAAGCCATTATGTCAAAACAACAAGAACTTGAACAACGATTACAGACCGAATTTCAACCGCACTTTGTGAAAGTAGAAAATGAAAGCCACATGCACAGCTCAGGAAAAGGGGCCGATTCGCATTTTAAAATTGTATTAGTCAGCGATAAATTTAATGGACTTCGCCAAGTGGCAAGGCACCGTTTACTGTATCAACTTTTTGCACAAGATTTAGCCCAAGGCATTCATGCCTTAGCATTGCACACTTATACGCTATCGGAGTGGCAAGCCTTACAAGGAAATTATCCAACCTCGCCCAAATGTGTCGGAGTCGGACAATAACGCTTTTGGGGTAGTTGAAAAATATCTTTACTTTTTTTTAACAAAAATAGGGAAAAAAATACGGTTAAACTGGAAGAATAATCAAATTTTGGTTAAAATACCTTGTTATTATTGTTTTTTATGAACAACAACACCGAATTTGAGTTTTTTATTTTTATGATTTCTTGGGGGACTGTCTTGATTCTCCCTATGTTATCGCTCAAAGTGCGGTCATTATTTTGGAATTTTTCTAAAATAATGGCTTAATTTTCAACCCTAACGAAAAAGTAGTGCAAATAATGATTACGATTAAAAAAGGCTTGGATCTTCCTATTGCAGGAAAACCAGAACAAGTCATCCGTGACGGTAATGCCGTAACTGAAGTTGCTATGCTTGGCGAAGAGTATGTGGGTATGCGTCCTTCGATGAAGGTACGTGAAGGTGATGTGGTGAAAAAAGGTCAGGTACTTTTTGAAGATAAAAAGAACCCTGGCGTGGTTTTCACTGCTCCTGCAAGTGGTACTGTCACGACGATTCATCGTGGTGCCAAGCGTGTATTGCAATCTGTGGTGATTGCTCTGGATGGTAACGAACAAGAAACTTTTGCTAAATACGAAGTTTCTGCGTTAAATCAATTAAGCGAACAAGAAGTTCGTCAAAATCTACAATCTTCTGGTTTATGGACCGCATTTCGCACCCGTCCATTCAGTAAAATTCCAGCGGTTGATGCGGTTCCATCGTCTATCTTTGTGAACACCATGGATACTAATCCATTGGCAGCGGATCCAACGGTAATTATTGAGCAATATGCCGATGATTTCGCTCATGGTTTAACCGTGCTAGGTCGTTTACACAACAAAATTAATTTGGTGAAAGCCGCTGGTGTTACCTTGCCAAGCGTAGGAACCGCAACCGTTCACGAAGTGAAAGGCGTTCATCCTGCAGGATTAGTGGGAACACACATTCACTTTATTGATCCTGTCAGTTTCACCAAACATGTGTGGCATTTGAATTATCAAGATGTGATTGCGATGGGTAAATTATTTACCACCGGTGAATTGTTTACCGACCGTATCGTGTCTTTAGCCGGTCCACAAGTGAAAAATCCACGTTTAGTGCGGACCCGTTTAGGAGCGAATTTATCGCAATTAACCGCTAATGAGCTAAATGCCGGTAACAACCGTGTGATTTCAGGTTCCGTGTTAAACGGTGCCACCGCACAAGGCCCACATGATTACTTAGGTCGTTATGCCCTACAAGTCTCCGTGTTAGCCGAAGGTAACGAAAAAGAATTTATGGGTTGGATTACGCCACAAGCAGGCAAATATTCCATTACTCGTACTGTGTTAGGTCACTTTAGCCGTAAATTATTCAATTTTACCACCGCAGTTAACGGTGGCGATCGTGCCATGGTGCCAATTGGTTCTTATGAACGTGTGATGCCATTGGATATTTTACCCACCTTATTATTACGTGATTTAGCCGCCGGTGATACGGATTCTGCCCAAACCCTAGGTTGCTTAGAGTTAGATGAAGAAGATTTAGCCCTTTGTACCTATGTTTGCCCAGGTAAAACCGATTACGGTGTCCTGTTACGTCAAGCATTAGAAAAAATTGAGAAGGAAGGTTAAAAATGGGGTTAAAACATCTTTTTGAAAAAATGGAACCCGCATTCCTACCTGGTGGTAAATTTGCCAAACTTTACCCTGTGTTTGAAGCAATGTTTACTTTGCTTTACACGCCAGGTACGGTAACAAAAAATGGGACACACGTACGTGATGCGATTGACTCAAAACGTATGATGATCACCGTTTGGTTAGCTTTGTTCCCTGCGGTATTCTATGGTATGTACAATGTGGGTCATCAATCCATTCATGCCATTGCTAGCCTTGGCACCACGGTTGATGCCTTAGCGGCTCATGACTGGCATTATGTCATTGTTCAGTTATTAGGTTTAGACGTTTCTGCAGATGCCGGCATTGGTAGCAAAATGGCACTGGGTGCGGTCTTTTTCTTACCAATTTACTTAACCGTTTTCTTGTTAGGTTCAGCGATTGAAGTGGGCTTTGCGGTCGTACGTGGCCACGAAGTTAACGAAGGGTTATTCGTTACTACGATTCTGTTCGCTTTAGTGGTGCCACCAACTTTACCACTATGGCAAGCAGCGTTAGGGATTACTTTCGGTTTAGTCGTAGCGAAAGAAGTCTTCGGCGGTGTCGGTAAAAACTTTATGAACCCTGCTCTCGCTGGTCGTGCATTCTTGTTCTTCGCTTACCCTGCTCAAATTTCAGGTGATGCGGTGTGGACAGCAACGGATGGTTTCTCAGGTGCAACAGCGTTATCCCAATGGGCACAAGGTGGTGAAGCGGCATTAAAACACATCTCTACTGGTCAACCAATTACGTGGATGGATGCGTTTTTAGGCAATATCCCAGGTTCCATGGGTGAAGTTTCTACCCTTGCCTTAATTATCGGTGGATTGATTATTTTATTCGCTCGCATTGCGTCTTGGCGGATTATTGCCGGTACGTTCTTAGGTATGGTGATTACAGCGACAGCCTTTAACTTAATCGGTTCTTCAACCAACGCCATGTTCTCCATGCCTTGGCACTGGCACTTAGTGTTAGGTGGTTTTGCGATTGGTATGATCTTTATGGCGACTGACCCTGTTTCAGCGTCATTTACTGAAAAAGGTAAATGGTGGTACGGTGCGTTAATCGGCTTTATGGCAGTATTAATTCGTGTCGTCAACCCAGCTTACCCAGAAGGGATGATGTTGGCTATTTTATTCGCTAACTTATTTGCTCCATTGTTCGACTACTTAGTGGTGCAAGCAAATATCAAACGTCGGAGAGCTCGCAATGTCTAAATTTAATAAAGATAGCGTCGGCGGCACATTAACCGTCGTGGTGTTATTGAGCTTAGTCTGTTCTCTTGTAGTAGCGGGTGCGGCAGTGCTGTTAAAACCTACGCAAGATATTCAGAAACAACTTGATAAACAAAAAAATATTTTACAAGCTGCTGGTTTAATGCAGCCCAACATTAATGTTCAAGAAGTCTTTGCCAAATCCGTTGAGCCTAAAATCGTGGATTTAGCCACTGGTGACTATGTAGATGACGTGAAGAACTTTGACGCGAAAGTGGCGGCTAAAGATCCTGCGACCAGTATTGCCATCAGCCCTGATGACGATAAAGCACACATTAAAGTGCGGGCAAAATATGCCGAAGTTTATTTAGTCAAAGATGATGCAGGCAATACCACACAAGTCGTGTTACCAATGTATGGTAATGGCTTATGGTCAGTGATGTATGGCTTTGTTTCGGTAGCCACTGATGCCAATACGGTGAAAGGTATCACCTACTATGAACAAGGTGAAACGGCCGGTCTGGGTGGTGAAATTGCGAATCCGCTTTGGCAGAAAAAATTTGAAAATAAGAAAATCTTCAACCCGCAAGGTGACGTTGCTTTAGGTGTACACAAAGGTGGTTCTGCTGATGTAGAACACGGTGTAGATGCCTTATCTGGTGCAACCTTAACCTCTAACGGTGTAGATGGTTCAATTAAATATTGGTTCGGTCCAAATGGTTTCGGTCCATATTTGACCAAATTCAAAGCAGCAATGGGGGCAAACTAATGGCTAGCTCTAATTACAAAAAACTGTTGTTATCCCCAATTGCGGATAGCAACCCGATTGCATTACAAATCCTCGGGATCTGTTCTGCATTGGCGGTAACGACCCAATTACAAACAGCGGTCGTGATGGCGATTGCGGTAAGTTTAGTAACGGCTTTTTCAAGTTTATTTATTTCACTTATCCGTAATTATATCCCAAACAGCATTCGTATTATCGTACAAATGGCGATCATTGCCTCCTTGGTAATCTTGGTTGACCAAATTTTACGTGCTTATGCCTATGATTTGTCCAAACAACTTTCGGTATTCGTTGGCTTAATTATCACCAACTGTATCGTCATGGGACGTGCGGAAGCCTTTGCCATGAAATCTGCTCCATTAGAAAGTTTTGTGGACGGTATCGGTAACGGTTTAGGTTATGGTGCCATTTTAGTCACCGTGGCATTTTTACGTGAATTAATTGGTTCAGGTAAACTTTTCGGTGTGACTATCTTCCAAACCATCAATGATGGCGGTTGGTACCAAACCAATGGGTTATTCCTATTAGCACCAAGTGCATTCTTTATTATCGGTTTCCTAATCTGGGGTTTAAGAACCTGGAAACCTGAGCAAGTGGAGAAATAAAATGGAACATTATTTAAGTCTATTTGTAAAGTCTGTATTCGTTGAGAATATGGCACTTTCTTTCTTCCTTGGTATGTGTACATTCCTTGCGGTGTCAAAGAAAGTTTCAACCGCCTTTGGTTTAGGGATTGCGGTTATCGTGGTATTAGGTATTGCGGTGCCTGCTAACCAATTAGTGTTTACTCACATCCTAAAAGATGGGGCTTTAGTGGAAGGGGTAGATTTAACCTTCTTAAACTTCATCACCTTTATCGGTGTGATTGCGGCACTGGTACAGATCCTTGAAATGGTATTAGATAAATTCTTCCCAGCCCTTTATAGTGCGTTAGGGATCTTCTTACCATTAATCACGGTAAACTGTGCGATCTTCGGTGGCGTATCTTTCATGGTGCAACGTGAATACAACTTCCCTGAATCCGTGGTTTATGGTATCGGTGCAGGGACTGGCTGGATGTTAGCGATTGTTGCATTAGCGGGTTTAACTGAAAAAATGAAATATGCTGATGTGCCAGCAGGTTTACGTGGTTTAGGAATTACCTTTATCACCGTAGGCTTAATGGCGTTAGGCTTTATGTCATTCTCAGGCATTCAATTATAAGGAGCGTATCGTGGATAGTAATTTTATTTTCGGTATCGGCATTTTTACAGCCCTTGTATTAGTGCTTGCAGTAGTTATTTTATTCGCTAAATCTAAATTAGTGGATTCGGGCGATATTACCATTTCTATCAATGATGATCCTGAAAAAGCGATCACCTTGCCAGCCGGTGGTAAATTATTAGGTGCTTTAGCCAGCAAAGGGATTTTCGTCTCCTCCGCTTGTGGTGGCGGTGGCTCTTGTGGTCAATGTGTGGTAAAAGTGAAATCAGGCGGTGGTGAAATTCTGCCAACCGAACTTTCGCATATTACCAAACGTGAAGCAAAAGAAGGCTATCGTTTATCTTGCCAAGTGAACGTCAAATCTTCTATGGATATTGAATTGCCAGAAGAAATCTTTGGTGTGAAAAAATGGGAATGTACCGTTATTTCTAACGATAACAAAGCCACGTTCATCAAAGAACTTAAATTGGCCATCCCTGAAGGTGAAGAAGTGCCATTCCGTGCTGGTGGCTATATTCAGATTGAAGCAGAACCACATACTGTGGCATACAAAGACTTCGATATTCCAAAAGAATACCATGAAGACTGGGATAAATTTAATCTCTGGCGTTATGTGTCAAAAGTCGATGAACATATTATTCGTGCGTACTCTATGGCATCTTATCCAGAAGAAAAAGGCATTATTATGCTTAACGTACGTATTGCCACACCGCCACCACGCAATCCAGACGTACCACCAGGTCAGATGTCCTCTTATATTTGGTCATTAAAACCAGGTGATAAAGTCACGATTTCAGGGCCATTTGGTGAATTCTTTGCCAAAGAAACCGATAATGAAATGGTCTTTATTGGTGGTGGTGCGGGTATGGCACCAATGCGTTCGCATATCTTCGACCAATTAAAACGCTTACACAGTAAACGTAAAATGACTTTCTGGTACGGTGCACGTTCTAAACGTGAAATTTTCTATGAAGAAGATTTCGATATGTTAGCACGTGAAAACGACAACTTTGAATGGCATATTGCCTTATCTGATGCGTTACCAGAAGATAACTGGACAGGTTACACCGGCTTTATTCACAACGTGCTTTATGAAAACTATCTGAAAAATCATGAAGCCCCAGAAGATTGTGAATACTATATGTGTGGACCACCGGTGATGAATGCAGCGGTAATCAAAATGCTAGAAGGCTTAGGCGTTGAACACGAAAACATCTTATTAGATGACTTTGGTGGTTAATGCGTTATCTTTTAACCGTAGGGGCGGATCTACGTATCCGCCCATTAAAAACGGAGCGTAATTTTCGGGCGGATACATCGATCCGCCCCTACAACACATTGAAACAGTTGATACCTTTATTAATATAATGAAAATATCCATCAAATACCTATTCCTTTTAATCTTAAGCCTTTTTCTCGTTGCTTGTGGCAAAGATCCCGAAATTATCACCCTATCGGGCAAAACCATGGGGACCACCTACCATATCAAATATATTGATAATGGCAAGGTAAGCCAACAAGCAGAACAAACCCATGAGCAAATTGAAGTGATATTGAAAAAGGTGAATGACCAAATGTCCACCTATATTCCGACATCGGAATTAAGCCGTTTTAATCAAAATACACAGGTCAATCAATCCATTGAAATTTCCCCTGAATTAGGCAAAGTAATGGCGGAATCTATCCGTTTAAACAAATTAACAGACGGTGCATTAGATGTCACGGTGGGGCCTTTAGTCAATTTATGGGGATTTGGCCCTGATAAACGTTTGAATAAACAACCTAGTCAGCAACAATTAAATGAACGTCTCGCAAAAGTCGGCATTGATAAATTAAAACTAAGCCAACGTGCGGATAAATTTAGCCTAGAAAAAAGTATTCCTGAACTTTATGTGGATTTATCTTCTATTGCCAAAGGCTACGGCGTGGATCAAGTGGCAGATTATTTAGACCAACTTCATATTGCCAATTATCTGGTCGAAATCGGGGGAGAAATCCGAGCCAAGGGCAAAAATGCGGAAAACAAAGACTGGCAAATTGCCATTGAACAACCGAATGCTGATGGTTCTCGTTCCGCCCAAAAAATTGTCGGTTTGAAAAATTTAGGCATGGCGACATCTGGAGATTACCGTAATTATTTTGAACAAAATGGCATTCGTTATAGCCATGAAATCGATCCTAAAACAGGTTACCCAGTGCAACATAATCTCGCCTCGATCACGGTATTACACCCTTCTGCCATGACTGCAGACGGCTTATCCACGGGATTATTCGTACTAGGCGAACAAAAAGCACTGGAGATAGCAGAACAACAAGGCATTGCCATTTATATGATTATTAAAACCGATAAAGGTTTTGAAACCAAAATGTCATCAAAATTCACCGCACTTTTAGCGGAACAACATCAATAAGGAAATATTATGCAAGTTTTTTTAGTTACCTTTGGCATTTTTATGCTGGTTATTTTCGGCATGGCGTTAGGATATATTGTCAAACGTAAATCTATTCAAGGAAGTTGTGGGGGCATTTCAGCTTTAGGCATGAAAAAAGTTTGTGACTGTGATGAACCTTGTGATAATTTGAAAGATAAAGTAGCCAAAGGTGAAGCCGATCCAAAAGAATTAGAACGCTTTGCGAAACCGACGTTTTATGAAGTGAAGTAATGTAGAACCCTCACCCTAGCCCTCTCCCAAGGGGAGAGGGAACGATTTTTAGGGTGAAGATTAAAATAAAATTATTCCTCATTCTGTCCCCTCTCCCTTTGGGAGAGGGCTAGGGTGAGGGTAAAAAAAGAGATACCCTATGCAATCAAAAACCTATAACGATCATTTCCCTACATTCACCCCCGATCAACTCGCCCACAACCAAACCAAAAAAGTTATTGTGGGGATGTCGGGTGGTGTTGATTCCTCTGTATCCGCTTTTATTTTGCAACAACAAGGCTATCAGGTTGAAGGGTTGTTTATGAAAAATTGGGAAGAAGATGATGATACGGATTATTGTACCGCCGCAGCCGATCTCGCCGATGCACAAGCAGTTTGCGATAAACTGGGCATTCACTTACATAAAATCAATTTTGCAGCGGAATATTGGGATAATGTCTTTGAGCATTTTCTTAGCGAATATAAAGCAGGCCGTACGCCAAATCCTGATATTCTCTGTAATAAAGAAATCAAATTTAAAGCCTTTTTAGAATATGCGGCAGAAGATTTAGGTGCGGATTATATCGCCACAGGGCATTATGTTCGCCGTTCGGGTGATGATGAGCATGCTCGATTATTACGTGGTTTAGATAGCAATAAAGATCAAAGCTACTTTCTTTACACCTTAAGTCATCAGCAAGTTGGGCAAAGTTTATTTCCTGTGGGGAATATTGAAAAGCCTATTGTTCGAGCCATTGCTGAAGATTTAGGTTTAGTCACTGCCAAGAAAAAAGATTCCACCGGCATTTGCTTTATCGGTGAACGCAAATTCAAAGATTTCTTAGCACGTTATTTGCCTGCTCAACCGGGTGAAATCCGTACCGTAGAGGGTAAGTTAGTGGGTCATCACGACGGTTTAATGTATCACACCTTAGGACAACGCAAAGGCTTGGGTATTGGTGGCGTACAAGGATTAAGCGAAGAACCTTTTTATGTAGTGGAAAAAGATTTAATCAATAATGTGCTTATTGTGGCACAAGGTCATGATAATTCAGCCTTACTTTCAACCGGTTTAACCGCAAGCCAACTGCATTGGATCGATCGCCAACCCATTCGCCAAAATCTACGCTGTACCGTAAAAACACGTTATCGTCAGGAAGATATTGCTTGTGAAATTATCCCACTAGATGATGATAATATCCGTGTCGTTTTTGATGAACCCCAAATTGCCGTCACCCCTGGGCAAAGTGCGGTGTTTTATCAGGGAGAAATTTGTTTGGGTGGCGGGGTGATTGAAACGCAAGTGAAATAATTCTGTTTTTGAATGTTGAGCTATGACTTGATAAATGAATGTAACCCATAAAAAAAGAGCATGACGCTCTTTTTTATCATTGTTCAAACCAACTAATTTTTCTCAAAACGTTGTAGTTCTTTTTTCGTATGATTTTTTACACCCTGTATATTAAAAAAATCACAATTCAGTTGTTGCTTAGAGAAAATAAACCATGTTTCTTTCGTGGATGGCTCCTCTACATCGTAATAAACATAAGTCATCACATGTAAAATATCACCTGTTTTCAACGTGAATCTATAAGGCGTGGCTTTACTCTCACCGCTGTAACAATAGTTACCTGATATATCAACCTTAGCCTCATTTTTATTTAGCTGCAGCAAATTATAAAATTGTTTTTGAGTGACAAAATTATAGGCTTTATTAAACCCTACAATCAGCACTGGTGCAGCCATTTTATTTCCTTGTAAATCATCATAGGAAAGTGCCGTCCAAGCAAAATTGCCCTTTGTTTTGCTTTGTACTGGTGCATATTGTTGCTCAAAATAATGTCTAAAATCAGCACTATTCTCCTTTGCAAAGGTTTCATAGGCGACATAATTAGGCATTTTCTTGCTGCTTAAGGTTGAATTTTCTGCCTGTAATGGTACACAGCCAGTTAATAGTAGAAGTAATAATATCAGTTTTTTCATGAATTAGTTCCTATTGTTGTAGTTCATTTCCGAGAAAATTAACCACTTTTTTAAAATCGTTACATTTCTTAATATTTAATTTTTCTTTCGTAAAATAAAAGGTCGCATAATTAAGTCCAGAAGTCCCCCCATACATTATAGTTCGTATAATTGAAAATTCTTCATTATTTAATTTAGCGTTGAAAACAGCGAGAGTTGTTCCCAAATAACCATATAGTGAACTAAAATCTGGATTTTTATCAACATTACAAATATCAGGTGTAAATTTCATATTTGAAATAGTGATATTATTCATTTTGATATAATTCAAGAAATCTTTTCCGCCAGCAACAGTTGAGTCATCAGTATTTGCCACCTCTGCATGTATATATAGGGTATCTTTCGCACCCAATTTTTTCTTTTGCATTTTAGATAATTCAAAATAATGTCGAGCATCATCCAAAGCAGGAAATGCCCCCTCAAAAGGAATCACCATTTTAGGTTGAACAGGTTTTCGAATAGTCAATTCATTCGCCACATTTTTACCTGCTAAAAAATCAGCCAAATATTGCTCTGACTGACTTAAGCTAGTTTGGGCGAAAACGCTATTGGATAAAATGAATAATGATGATGAGATAAGTAAAGCAATTTTTTTCATACGAAACTCCAATGGATTATTTTTATATGCAGAGGTGTTTTAGTTATTATGTCAATAACAACTAAAAGGATTATAATCCTTGCTAAAATTGACTATTTTTCAATCTAATATAGAGGCGTATTGCATACGCCCATGCTCGATCTCTTTTCTTCTCAAATTATGGGAACATCAGGTTCTAGGGCGTATGCAATACACCCCTACTCATTTTTTTCGTATAACCTATTTCGTACACCCTATTTTTGAAGATGTTGAGAAAATATAAAAAAACAACAAAACCCCAGTCACTCTCGTAACTGGGGTTTGTTGTTCTAATAATAAAAAACCTGATGGTGACCTACTCTCACATTGGGAGTCCCAACACTACCATCGGCATTACAGCATTTCACTTCTGAGTTCGGCATGGAATCAGGTGGGGCTACTGCATTATGACCATCAGGATTATTCCTTTGATGACTTTCTCTTCTTTCTTTTTATTCTTTAAATTTGAAACAAGCTGCCTTTGAGTTTTTCTTTATTTGTCTGTTAGTTAGTCTCTTCGCTCTTAAGCTCTTTGATATCTGATTCCTATCATCTGATACCTATATCCTGAACAAAACACTTGAGCGTTGTATAGTTAAGCCTCTCGGGCAATTAGTATGTGTTAGCTCAACGGCTCGCACCGCTTACACACCACACC